>QNDS01000019.1 GCA_003644925.1 Candidatus Fermentibacterota bacterium | reverse complement strand
CTGCTCCCGCTGCAGAGGGTTCCCCGGTCAAGGCCGGAGCTGGAGCAGACAAGTTCAGCGCCTACAGGCCGGACATAGACGGAATTCTTCACCTCTCCATTGCAGAATCCCTTGGACTGGGTTCCATGGAATACGAGCTCGTAACAGTCTAGTGTTTGATACTCCCGGGAGAAAAGCAGCGTTGTACATGATCCTGGGTGCTTTCTTCCTTTCAATAGTATCTCTGATTGTAAAGCTTATCCCGGCGGATTCCGGGATCCTCACAACACAGAAGCTTTTCGCAAGGGGGCTTATTGCGACAATTGTTCTGGGGGTTGTACTTCGAGCGAAAGGTATCTCCTTCAAACCTGGCAATCCGGTTCTTCTGGGGGCAAGATCCCTGTTCGGGATGGCGGGAATGCTCACCTTTTTTCTGGCAGTAGAGGGAATGCCTCTTGCAGAGGCGGTGACGATAAACAGGCTCAGCCCTTTCTTCGTACTTATACTTTCATGGCTCTTCCTGGGCGAACGATTGAAGAAAATCCAGATACTGGCCGTATTCCTCGGGTTCACAGGAGTGATTGTAATTCTCAGACCGGCTTCAATTCCACTTACTCTCCCAGCCGGACTCGCCGTCCTTTCAGCTCTGTTCGCGGGAAGCGCCTACACCACTTTAAGAGCCCTTCGGAAGACAGACAGACCGCTGCTTGTCGTTTTCTGGTTCTCGGCTGCCATCACACTGTTCTTTCTCCCTTCAGTAATACTTGAAGGAGTTGTGCCCGATATCAAATCGCTTGTATTCCTTCTGTGCATAGGTTTATCGGGAACTGCGGGACAATTACTCATGACAAAGGCATACCGCTGCGCCCCCGGCGGAGAAGTAGCCATATACAGTTATCTTAGTGTAGTGTTTGCAATGTCATTCCAGATATTGTTCTTCGATTCTGTGCCCGATACAGCAGTTTTCATCGGCGCAGGATTGATACTAGTAGGCGGCTGGATAAATTACAGGAGCAGGGGAAATAGGGACGGAGGTAATTGAAAAATCTAATTACCTCCGTCCCTCTTACATTTTAATTCAAAAATGTGAATAATTGTATTATACTTGAAAAGTAATATGGAAATGATTCGTTTGAGGAGGGGTTGTATGAAATATCTGTTAACTGTACTCAGTTCTCTTTTGCTGATCTCCGGATGCGGCGGAAACGGGCAGGAGCCCGCTGCTGTTCAGGACATCCCGGTTCTCCCTGTGGATACTCTTGAGGCAGTGCTTGAAATAGGAGTTGAGCTGGGAGACTCCACGAACACCTTCGGCGCAATAATCAGCGCAATTATCGACCATGAGGGTAGAATTATTGTTCTTGATCAGGTTGCTACATGCGCAAAAATCTATGACCACAACGGAACTTACTTGCGGCAGGTTTCAAGGCAGGGCAACGGCCCCGGTGAGCTGGGCATGCCGTGGGGTATGTTTCTAATGTCCGACGGAAAGCTCATGATTCTTGACTTTGGAAAACGGGGGTTTGTTGTATTCAATGATTCGCTGCAATTCATAGAGGAATTCGGTCTATGGACACAGCAGCCTCCACTCCAGGGAACTCCGGTTTCAAACAATCAGTATGCCGCGTACAAAGTTGATTTTGATATGGTGGATGAAAAGATTTTGATAAACCGCAGAGTAGCTCTTTACTCATATGGAGAAGAAGAATGGGATCTGATCCTATGGCAGGATTCCCTTGAATTGAGCATGAATGATATTGTTGAGAATCCTTCCGTATTCTTCATCGATCTTCTTGATCCTCTTGTAATAGGCGGGAACAATTCGGACAGGATCTATTTCTCGCTCAAGGATGCTGAAGAGTATCGAGTAACAGGATGGAATCCGGAAGGGGATGAAGTTCTCAGTATTTCAATGGATCTCGCTCCGGTAGAGAAGTCAGCAGAAGAAATGGCCGCTGAAAGCACCTATGTAACCAACTACATAGGCAGAATGGGTGGAGGAGGAGGTTCTTCCATGGAATTCGAACCTGACCCGTTCAAGGATATGGTTATTGGTGTGGATATAGGACCGGATGGCAACCTCTGGGTAAGACGCGGCACTATCGATACTCCCTTCTTCGATATCTTCGATACCTCGGGAGAACTTCTTCATCATGTTGTCTTCCCCCAGGAGGGCTGGAGCTGGAAAACAAGCGTCTCGCAGGAAGGTATCCTTGCGTGGGAGGAAGACCCGGAAGAGGGATATCAGGTACTGTACTTACTGGAGTAAAACAAATGGGGACGGAGGTAATTGAAAAATCTAATTACCTCCGTCCCTATTTAATTACCAGGCGCTGCCCTTGTTGTCCGCCATGTAATAGACAGGCATGGCCAGAGCCACCAGGTCAGCATACTCTTCCGGTTTTCTTCTCTTTCCGAAATTCATCATAAGAGCGTTGCCATTCATTTCAATTGTCTTGAAGGCTTTCCTGCTTTGAAGCAGATGCTGTCTGAGTTCAGGCCCCACGATCTGCGGTGTACGTACTTCATCACCCTTGAGAACGAAAGCTTTTGAGAATTCAGTATCCTCTTCGAAGTTAATGTCCTGAGCACCGAATTTATTTCCAACCCAATCCAGCAGTGCCATCTGCCTTCTCAGGTACGTCCTGGGAAGATCCAGCCCTTCCTTTTCCAGAATGCAGACGGTTTGTCTGAATGTCTTTGATGTTCTGTTCCTTCCCGTATAGCTATGTATGGTGTACTGATAATCGCCCAGGTGAGTGGTAACACCTTCGGATTCCCACTGAAGATGATTCTTCATCTTCCTGTTCGACCCTGCATTGAAAAGCTGGAATGGAAAGGTCGCAAAAACGCTAGATCCTTTAGGCGTAAACGTGGCGCCAAGCCTCTGGGCGACCCCTTCCCAGGCGGCTGTACGCTTCCTGCCCGTCATTATCGCTATCCATATAATAATGCCGGCGATTGCCAGAACTGCTATTATCGGAGTTACTGGATTCATAATCATCCCTTTCTTTTCAGGACTGCATAACTTATTGATAAGGACACAATGATACGTTGGCGTTAAATGGTCAAGCATGACAACTACCCGAAGATGTGAAGATGATTGAAGTAACAGTATCGATTAGCATTTCAGAAGATGAACTTGATTTCGAATTCGTCCGCTCGGGAGGCCCCGGTGGGCAGAAGGTCAATAAAACATCATCCGCGGTTGTACTGAAATTCGATATATGGAACTCACCTTCCCTTCCTGAAGAAGTAAAGAGCCGCCTTGAGGAAATCTGCGGCAAACGTGTAAACAATGAGGGTATCCTTGTAATTCATGCAAGACAGTACCGCTCACCGATAAGAAACAGAGCCAGTGCTTTAAACAGGCTTGTCGAACTGATAAAGAAGGCTTCAGAAGTCCCGGTGCAAAGAAAGCAGACGAAGCCTTCAGCAACATCAAAGAGGGAACGGCTTGCAGAGAAGAAAAAACGCGGTCTTCTTAAGAAAAGCAGGAAATACAAGCCCTCAGAAGAGGATTATGAATAACTGTTCCCAACCTGTTGCTTTTGTATATTCCCGCAGTAGGAAATTTACACCATTATCCTATGAAATGAGATGATTTGTCAGAATCTGAACTCTATAACGGAGAAAATTGTCCCTGTCCCTCCGACTGCAAAAGACGGGGGAACTGTCCGGAATGTATAAAATTCCATCATGACAGGCATCAGCAGACATACTGCGAATTTCTCCAGGAAAAACTGCAGCGGGACGGTATTCCACAGCGTTCTCTTCCATCGGGTAAAGAGATAAGACTGACGGAGTACGGCCCCTGCGCCGGTTGAGCAGGTAAGCTAAACCCGACCAGGCTGGCCGGAATACTTGAAAAGCTGCCTCTGCCCGATTCCCCTAATCTCATTGTCGGGATGCAAACGATGGACGATGCAGGGGTCTACAAACTCACTGACGAGATAGCTCTCGTACAAACCGTTGATTTCTTCTTCCCCATAGTTGACGATCCGCGAAGTTTCGGAAGGATAGCAGCCGCAAACAGTCTTTCTGATATCTGGGCCATGGGCGCCAAAGCTATTACGGCGATGAACCATCTGGCTTACCCGGCGGGTAAGATCCCGCCCGAAGCTATCCTGGAGCTGCTGACCGGAGCCGCTGAAAAACTGCATGAATCCGGTGTAGTGCTGCTGGGCGGACACACCATGGAACAGGATGATTTCAGTTTCGGTATGAGTGTAACTGGAATCACCAGCCCCAAAACAGTTCTGACGAATGACAACGCTAAACCCGGTGATCTTATAATCCTGACAAAACCTATCGGTACGGGAGTTTACTGCGATGCCATGATGAACGGCGGCCTGACCGATGACCAGTACAGTACGTTTGTCTACTGGATGGAGCGATTGAACAAATATGCCTCCGGAATAATCCAGAGATTCGATGTGACCTGTCTTACTGATGTTACAGGTTTCGGCCTTCTGGGGCATTCGCTCCCCGTTGCCAGAAATGCGGGAGTCAGGTTAGTGATAAATTCAAAAGATGTGCCGCTCCTGCCGGATCTTCCCGGTCTGCTTGATAAATTCAATCCAAAAGGTGTATGCAAGTGTTCCGATTACGTCGATCCTTATTTGAAAATCGGAGAAGACGTTGATAGAAAATATTATCTCCTGTTCGCTGAAGCCCAGACCTCCGGAGGACTGCTTGCCACAGTCAGACCTGACCAGGCGGATGCTCTGGTCAGAGCGCTCATAGAGCATGGGGATACCGAAACAGCTATTATCGGACATGTTGAGGAACTGGACGACCCATCAGTACTGCTTGAGATAACTTAACTCCTGATTATTCTCTTCTGGAGCAGCACACGAATTTGAAACTGGCGATATGAACTGCCCAAAATGCGGACTTGAACAGAATGATGAAAACAGGGAATGCCTCAAGTGCGGACTTATCTTCAGCAGGTATAAACCCCTGGATTACGATCATCTGCTGAAAAGGCAGACATCCTGCGTGACTGAGGAACGATCAGGGCTGAAGCGCACAATCGATTACATGTTCCATACAAAGGATAAGACTGAGATCGTGTACTTCGTTGGAAGGCTCATCGTTTTCCTCTTTCTGTTCATCTGGAGCATAAAATTCTTCCAGTCTTCCATCGAAAGCAACTACGTGGGAAGATCCTTCATGCATCTTGTCAACCTGCCTTTCCACGAAACGGGACACATAGTGTTCAGACCCCTTGGCAGGGTTATGCACTCCCTTGGTGGAAGCCTGGGACAGGTCATTATGCCTTTGATCTGCACCCTTGTCCTCCTGATCAAAACCCGTGACACCTTCGGCGCCTCTATAGGTCTGTGGTGGATGGGGGAAAGCGTACTGGATCTGGCCCCGTATATTGATGATGCGAGATCACTCAGTCTTCAGCTTCTTGGCGGTAACACAGGTGTCTCGTCCCCTTACGGATTTCATGACTGGAATTTTATACTCACCGAACTGAATCTGCTCAAACATGATCACCTGATCGCCGATCTGGCAGCAGCCGGCGGTAAGCTGATAATGTTCATTTCTCTTCTTTGGGGACTTTTGCTTCTAATCAGGCAGTTCAATCGCCTGAAAGGGTGATCTGAGTAGAAAGACCTTCGGTCATGCAAATCCTACCTGATAACAGATATCCCCCTGGCTGAGATAAGGTCACCTTGTTCCAGCTGAATCAGATATACTCCTGCGACTAACTCTGAAACGGAAATACTGTGAGCGCCTCTGCTCACATTCTCAATGATGCTACGTGCCAGTCTGCCGGACACATCATAGATATCCGCAGAGACAACACAATTCTCTCTGACCGAAATCTCAATCCTGAATGATCCATCTGAAGGATTAGGAGCGATTTCAAATGAAGCAATGTCACCGGTCATTCCACCTTCCACCGTTGATGTGGAATCCGTATTCTCCCACCAGGTGACCGAGCTAAGATTGTAAGCACAGGAAACTACATCAACCCTGCCATCTCCATTGATATCACCTGCGGCCACCGGTATCGCTCCGTTGTAATCGGTACTGATGTGATTCATTGTAAAAGACATGAATCCGTTATTCTCAAGCCAGGAAACATCGTCATCGTTGTATGCAGCACAGGCTATATCCAGGTCACCGTCACCATCGAGGTCCGCAGGGCTGATAAATGTGGGCCAGTCGTAATTTTCTGCAATGATGTACTTCGTGAAATCCTGCTGCCCTTCATTCTCATACCATGCTATCATGTCCCCGTCTCTTGCCGTTGCAGCAATATCCTCATCACCATCGCCATCCAGATCCCGGATGATAACAATATGCGCTCCGTCAAAGCTATCATCTACAATGTGCCCTGAGAAATTGCAGCTTCCGTCGTTCTCAAACCATCTCACCTCATCCGCAAGTCTATATGCAACAGCAATATCAAGGTCACCATCACCATCGATATCACCGGGATATGCAGTCCAGGGACCATCTACTCCAACTGCGATAATTCTCAGCGTGAAGTTTTCTGATCCATCGTTCTCAAACCAGCAGACCAGTTCGTCGTCAAAGGACACAGCGATAAGATCAATGTCATTGTCACCATCCAGATCTGCTGGATAAACAGAGTGAACACCCGCGAAGCTGTCGGATACCAGATGCCCTGTGAAAATTTCCTCTCCACTGTTCTCCCACCATTCGATAGTATCGGACCCGTTGGATGATGCTACGATATCCATATCACCATCACTATCGATATCTTCCGATTCCACGAATATGGCACCTGAAAACCCGTCATCGATGGTATGCATGGTGAACGAGCCGCCTCCGTTTTCCCACCATGAGATTCCGGAGTTCCAGGCAGCTCCGAGGATGTCCATATCCCCATCTTCATCTATGTCTGCGAGTTTTATTGAAATCGCTCCTGAGAATGAAACCGTAAGATTGTGCTCCAGCCAGGCCGCGGATAATTCTGAAACAGCAGACCATGCGAACAGCACAGCCAGTATTAATATCAATATGCTATTCATGATATCTCCCTTCATAGTGACATATTGTAATAGGCATTATTTCTTATTTTCAATTCACAACTCATTGTTATTATTTGTATATAACTAATAATATTTTTTTGTCAAAAAATTAAACCGAAGTAAGGTCTCTCAGCAGTTAATTATCAGTGATTATTGCGAGTACTTGAATATCTGAAGTTGTCAGTTATCCGGTTTTCGAAGAACTTGTTCAAGGGCTTCCTTACCGGAATCGTCGTAACCCCAACTGTCCCAGAGCCGGAGGAGTTCCGTTCTGATTTCCTTCAGGGAGTTTCCATCTTCCCCGACCATCATGCTTATCCTGTAAAATAATGCCTTGATCATGTATCCTCTGTAAATGCAGGGCGCCAGAAAATTTCTGCTCCAGACTCCCTGGATCAGCGATCGCATATCCTCTGACATGAACGCAATGAGGTATTCACTGCTGTCAGCTATTAATACCAGCATATCTCCCTGCCAGCCTTCGGTAACGCTGCTTATGAATTCACATCCGGGCATATTCATAGTTTCCCGCCCGTGAAGCAGAACCCTTACACCACGTTCAGCTGCAGAAAGGAAATTATCGGACAGTTTCTTCAAAGGAAGATTATCTGCATCTGCGATAAGTGTATCACGGGCATTCTCTATCATTCTTTCTGCCCTGACCATAACCTGATGAACAGTTGACAGCTTGTATACACCATCCTCGGATTTCGGTCTGTGAATTCTCTCGAGGCCCCGCTCTATTTCATCGGCAAGCATATCAAGTCTGCGGTTTTTCCGAAGGACCTGCTCCCTGATCGGCACAGCGGTGAATGTTCTGCTCCTGCTGCCTTCGTCAGCAAGGATCGCACCTTTGTTCACAAGAGAATCAAGGGCTTTGTATGTATTGGGAGCAGGTTTTCCAAGTACCTGCGAAATTCTGTAGCCTGTGCTGTCAGGTTCTGCAAGAACAGCAAGATATGCTTCGGCTTCAAGCCCGGACAGGCCAATTTCCATCAGAAGGTACTCCAGAGAATTGCTCAAAACTGCCCCTCCCGAACATTTTTTGTGATGATTGGATGCAGTAAACAGGTACTATATATTACAATTTCCAAGATGTAATAACAAGCACCCCCGTAAATCGTCAAGAACGGAATCTATTGACAGGCCGGAATAGCATCCGGGGTCATACGCAGTGTTGTAACTTGTATTGCAGTTGCGTATTTTAGCCTTCTATCAGCTGAGAGTTAAACTGCAAGTAAGACAGGAGACTGAATATTCCTTCCGGGCCGGATACTCTGAAAAACATCTCAGGGGTGGAGAGGTCTTCAAGAGCTGCAAACACCGGATTCATGCTGCTTGGCCAGTTCATAGGAAAAGGCTCTCTCTTCGTTTCGATAGTCTTCCTTTCAAGGTACCTGTCCGATGGGGATTTTGGAGGCCTTCTTTTTGTAATAGTGCTTGGGCAGATTTACCTGGGCTTGTCCGATATGGGTGTTTCACTGATTCTTAACATGCGCTCAAGTATACGCCCTGTCGATACTCAGGAACTCTTGTCCGCATCCCTTACGCTCAGGATAATCCTGTCATTTCTGAGTTTCCCGCTTCTGTTGCTCGCGGGTCTTCTTCTTAACATGACTCCAGACAGAATGCTTGTCCTAGGAATAATCGGTGCCTCGGTTTTCTTCGAATCCTTTGCTGAATTGTTCTACTCTGTTTTCAGGGCAAGGGAAAAAATGATATACGAATCCATCTGCAGAATCCTGATGGGCATAACAGGTCTGGTTGCTGTACTGCTGCTGATTCAATTTAAAATGGACCTCACTGCAATTGCTTCAGCTTACGTTGCTCGAGCTTTTGCAGCAACCGTTGCTGCTGTGGTATTCCTCAGAATGACAGGGTTTTCTCTGATGCCCTCCATCGATAAGGAAAAACTGAGAAACCTGTTCATTACCGCACTGCCTCTGGGAATCATGGGGCTTGTAACTGTTGTACATCTGAGGGCGGATAACATCCTAATAAGACAGATACTCGGTGAAAATGCAGTGGCAGCATGGCAGGAGTGTCTCAGGATAATTGAGGTGATGCTCCTTCTGGTCGTTCCCACGTTGTTGCCCGGCGCCCTGTTTCCGTCTCTTTGCAGAGCTTTCAGAGATGGTGGATACAAGCATCAGACCGGACATATGGCCAGAATATTCACCGGACTTGCTCTGGTTCCATCTCTTGCGATCCTGTCCGCAGGAAACAGATTTCTAAGGTTCGTATGGGGAAACGAATACATGAGGGGCATCGACGATTCAGAACTGCAGTTATGCCTTAATTTATGTCTGGCAGGACTTGCGATAATGTATCTCATGATCATAGCGCTATCATCTCTCATGGCTGTGAACAGGCTCAGAATAGTTGTTCCCGTCACCAGCGCCGCACTGATACTTGTTGTCGGCGGTAACCTTCTGCTTTTGCCTGTACTCGGATTAGCCTCTGCTGGAGTTTTCTTTGTTGCTGGAAACCTTCTGATACTTGTAAGTTACTGGGTGTTTCTCAAGTGGAGAGGCTATTCCCTGCCGATCTGGAGGGAAGCGTTAATCTCCATTCTTGCTTCGGTGCCTGCATTCGCCGTTATTCCTCTGACCCGCAGATTACCATTCATTCCAGCTCTCCTGATACCTGCTATGATCTTCGTACCGATATGGTGGTTCTCAGGAGGCGGAAAAGCGATAAATGAAATCTTTCCCCGCAGACCGGAATGAAAAAGCAAAACTTCACCCGGTGGAACGGTGTTCATCAATGGTAATCCATAATCCGCTGTAGCCGAGGATGTGAATGTTGCCTTCCGAAGTCAGTACAATCAGATCACTATTCTCAACCTTACCGCCGGCCGTAACACTTTCCGCCCATACGGATACTTCCCCTGCAGCCGAGATCCTCTGAACCTCGTACCTGTCATCCTCCCCCTCGGTCAGGACGAAGGCTTCCCCCTCGCTATTTGCAACGGGTCTGCCCCAGGTGCGGCTGCATGGAAGCTCAACGGAGTACCTCATCTTTCCATGTGTATTGAAGGCAGCTAATCTTTCGCTGCTCAGTAGATAAAGCGAACCATCTGCCCCTGAAGCCAGCTCAACAGTGGAATCTTTAAGTTTATCAGGGCGGTCCCCAATGTTTTCAAAGTATGGGATATCACGCTTCCGTGAAGCTCTGGAATTCCCTCCGAAAAGCCGGGCAAAGAAACCGGGTTTACGCTCTTCTCTCTTTTCTTCAGGTTTCCACAATTCAAGGGGATTTCCGTCCTTATCAAACCGAAGGAAACCCCGGTAATAACCATAATCCGTGTCAAAGGATTTCAGGAGCATGATGCTTGCATCGGGAAAAGCCGTCATTCCCTGAACTTCATCCATATTGAAGGGTTCTGTGATATCAAGATCTGCTTCTTCATTCTTTTGTGTACCCTTTATGACGCTGGTAACTGAACCATCCTTCAGGGATATGGAATAGAGATCCATCCTGTTCTCATGCATTATCAGGATATTGCCGTCATAATCGGCAACCGGTCCGGGAATGGAACCTTCGGAATCACACTCCAGCTCCAGGTCATCCCGCATCCACACCTCTGTTCTATCCGCTTTGAGGCATGCTGTTATCGGCATATCTCCGTAATCATTCTCGACTGCCAGACATATACCGCCAGCATCAACGGCAATACCCCCAAAGATGTCGCTCTCCCATGTAAAAGGTCTGCTGCCGTAATCGAACAGAAAGTACCAGCGAATCGCTTTTCGTGTGGGATGAAGTATCTTCCACAGACCATCGGGAAGGTGAACTTCGGTATCACAGAATCTGCAGGTCTCAGTCCTGTTCTCCCCCTGTACGATAAGGCTTCCGCCGCAGTTGGGGCATTGCAGTGCTACCGGATTACCGGAATTCTCTACCTGAAGCTCTCTGCCCTCTCCCCTTCGGGGTATTAAGGAAGCGTCTTCACCGATAAGTGCTGTGATCCCTGAGAATTCGCCGTTGTAGATATTCGGGGATTTGCGGATGAACGTCTTCTCTCCAGTCTCGGGATGGAATACATATCCATCCTCAAGATGCTCCAGGATATCCTCGATGGGAATATCATCCTTCGTTCCTGCATATCTGGGTTTCAGTCTTCCATATTCGATCCTGTAATTGAAATTACCGAATACTGTAGAGCTGGATCCCTCACCCTCCTCGCTATGGGGCGCTTCTTTGATGGCATCATCCAGAACGGTTTTCCAGTGATCAACCGTAAGATCGTGCTCCGTGCCGCATGCAGGACACCTGAGACTTTCAACCAGAGCATTCATGGGTATATAGCTGTCGCAATCGGGGCAGGTGAAACCCGCCTTGATACATATCCCTATCATACATCCCCCTCTTTACGGTAAACAGAAATTCATATTCAGGATATACTAATTACCTGAAAGTCCTCCCCTGCCATGCCCAGTTCTCACCGGATACATCAGAAAATGTAATGTATATCCTGTCGGAGGAAATCCCGAGTGTCTCTTCAAGCACAGTGGAGAGGGCAACGGCGATACTTCCGTTCACTGCTGAATTCAGGCCGCCGATGCTCATAACCTGAACAAGCGCAGCGTTTCCGGGTTCTCCTGACAGCAGGATGCAGCAGCTGCTTATGGCAGCCATTACATACTCTACAGGTTTGCCGAGTTCCTCTGCCACTAGTTCACTTAGCTTCCCTGCGAGGTCAATCTCCTGCTCCCTGTTTATGATGACATTGGTCTCCAGCCTGATCAAAGGCATAACAGCGGCTCCTCTCTTTTTTTGAAAAGTTGATATGCATTTAGCATGAATGTAAGAAGAAGCAAGCCTTGATGTCCATCCTTGCTGATCAACAGAACTTCGTGAATATTCAGATCAGTTTCTAATGAGATACAATATACCGGAGGGGTGGTTCTGAAGAAATGGAATCCGGAATAGAACAGCTGGAAAGCACAGACATAGCCAGGATCACAAGTGCGTGTGCAGAGGTTTCGGTGGAAAAGGGGAAGGATCTTATAGTTAAGGGAGAACCTTCTGTCGATCTGTATATAGTGACGAGCGGTTCTTTCAAAGTTTACGATGACACATTGGGTGAGGATTTCGTTCATGCCATTCTGGACAAGGGAGCCGTTTTCGGTGAGATGTCATTCATCGATGGAACTCCCCGCTCGGCATCTGTTATGGCTGTAACGAACGGCACTCTCCTCCGAATGGGCAGGAAAGAGTTCGACAATCTTCTCGCTTCCAACCCTGATACTGCAATGCTTTTTATCTTCACACTTGCAAGGGTGATCACCAGAAGGCTGAGGAACGTGAATATTGCCCTGCGAAACATGACTTTTAACGAGCACGACCGTGAGAGAGAAAGCGTTATAAGAGAGGTCATCGCTCAGATGGAACATGCCGTTCACATCGAACTCGCCGAAGAAACTGGAGACTTTCTGCAATAGCCGCAATCATCTGCCTTACATCTTTCATTTAGATCAAGCGTCCAAACCTTGCGTTTTGGCATCGGTAAGTATATTTGAATTCTGAGAATTCAATTTCACGGCGATAGAAATCATGTTCGGGAGGCTTATTTCCCGAGAGTGAATTTACCCGCCACTGCGCAACAGGATTATGAACTATCGGATAAACCGGAAAGGATAAGACGATGAAAAGAACAATACTGACTGCATTCTGCATCGTTCTGGCTGGAGTAATGCTCTCTGCATGCGGAGAGCGCGGCTCCGATATCTCGCAGGTCACCCCTGCTGAAACCGAAGAGAGGGTTTCCATCGCTATTGTTGATTCGATTGGCCTTGAAATTGGTGACAGTGATTACGTATTCGCCAATATCATGGCACTGGAATTCGGACCGGACGGAAACATCTACGTTCTTGACCGGGGTGCATTCTCGGTGCCTGTATACTCCTCAACCGGAGAATTCATCAGAAGAATAGCAAACCAGGGGAGCGGCCCGGGAGAACTGTTGATGCCATTTGCAATGGCTGTGCTGGGCGACGGAAGAGTTGCCGTCTGTGATCCAATGCAGGGCGGAGTAAATAGTTTTTCTTCCGAGGGACAATGGGAAGGTGTTTCAGCGGAGTTCAACAACAACCCGCCCATGAGAATGTCAGGTGCCGATTCAAACGCCTTCGTAGCACTGAAACTCACCATAGAGTTTGAAGGACCTCCCGTAACCGTTTTCACCATCGGAAGGTACGAGGAGGATTCCGAGCCCACAGCCATTTACTACAGGGATGAGTTCCCCTTCGATCCGGAAGACTTAACTGAACTGCTTAACAGAACTCTCTTCAGCGCCGAGTATACTGCCGATCGTGACGGAAACGTATACTTAGCACCAATGTCGACCGAAGATTACATTGTTCAGGTCTTCGACCGGGATGGAAATTTAACACTGGAATTCCAGCGAGAAATGGATAGAGTGGAAAAATCCGCAGAGGAGATCGCCGAGGAAAAACTCTGGATGGAGGCATGGTTAACCAGTATCGGTGCCCAGGGAGTACTGATTGAGTATGAACCGAACCCTTACAGATTCATGACGAGTGACATCGGATACGATTCTCAGAACAGAATATGGGTAAGACGGGGAACGGAACTTATTCCTGTATTCGATGTTTTCGATATGGATGGCGAACTCCTGTTCACAGCTGAAGTCGAAGGTGCAGGGGAGGACGCTCTTTTCTGGGATTTCATAATCGATGAACATGGAATGATAGCCTATTCCCTGAACCCGGAGTTCTTCCATAAGATATGGATAATGGAACTCCCTGAATAGACGTTCAGGATATTGGAAGGGGAGGCCGAAACCTCCCCTTCCAAATCGATATCAACCGCCGAAGTCTACAGCTTCAGGAGTCTGAGTGAGGATGATCCGGAGTCATCTGTCACTCTGACGAAGTACGTTCCGTTTGAAATTCCCGAACCATCCCATGCAAAACTGCCCGAAAATGGTACTTCCAGAATTGTTCTTCCGTAAACATCGAAGATGTGAAGTGTTCCGGCAGAGAAACCTTCTCCGGTAACGGTTACCAGTTCCATGAACGGATTAGAACTTGCAGAAAGCGTTCTGGAAGGGGAGGGTGCAGTGCCTTCGGTTACACCAGTTGTCTGCTGAATCCAGATCCAGACGTATCCGTTGTAGTCACTTGTCAGCATATCCGGCAGACCGTCCTCATTCCAGTCATCGATCCAGAGACGCATACCGGCATACTTGTTCGCAATGGATTCCGATCCACTGAATACCGGAGCGGAGTTTGTACCGACGTTTTCATAATAGTAAACGTTGTAATCGTTAGCTCCGCAGATCAGATCCTTTTTTCCGTCCTGGTTCAGGTCGTATACCTGCGGGCAGTTCCTGATGTGACTGATATCGGTCCCGTTGCTCTGAATGTTAGTATAGCTGTTGAAGACAGGTTGGGTATCCGCACCGTCATTCAGATAAAGTCGAACTTGACCGGCTTCGCTGCCGAGCAGCATATCGATCTTGCCGTCGCCGTCCCAGTCGACTATTGCAGGAGCCGCGCTGTAACCGCAATCGATGGTTACTCCCCCACAGGTGATGTCGGGTTCTTGCGTCAGGGTTGCGTCCATATTCGAAGTGCGCCTGTAGTAATGAATGAAACCGTTACGATCACCAACAACTATGTCAAGGAGCCCGTCATTGTTAAAATCCACAACCTGTGGATTCGTCGAGCCCGTGCATCAGCCATAAGCCATGGATATCGGACTTCCATCCGCGTAGAGCTGCACCGCTCCGTTAAACACTGGAGCACTATTTGTGCCAACGTTCTTGTAAAAGTAGATGTAGCCGTAGGAAAACTGACCGAGGATAAGGTCTTTAAGTCCGTCCAGATCCCAGTCCACCACACATGGTGCTCCGTAATAACCAACGTCGATAATGCTTCCGCTGTTCAGCAGCTGGTACTCGGTTTCCCAGATCGGAGATAATGCAGTTGCCAGTCCAGACAGAAAAAGAACGAGAATACAGTACTTGAGCATACAACACCCCCTGTATATGAATAATCACAATACCGGTTTAATTAATACAAATCAAGTCGGAATAATGCAATAGCTCTCTTTGGAACAGGCATGCAAGGATGAAAGAAAAATAAGGTTTCCTATTGATTTATCAATGTATCCGGGGAACTGACTGCAAGGCCTGCGTACAGGTATTCCGCCATCCAGGCGGCAACCTTCTCGTTACCAGACGCATTGAGGTGGCACAGATCAATAAAGATCTCCATCTCCTCTTCATCAATGATATCCTGAACCGGAATCAACCGGGGGTAATCATTCCGCTGATCGAGGATCATGCTGTAAGTAATTCCCACAAACTCAAGAAACCGCTCGTCCTCGGTTTCAAGAAGTTCTGATGCACCCGGGTGAGAGTCATCCGTTTCAAAGCAGAGCAAAGGCTGAAGGAAGAAATAGAACTGAAAGTTGTATTCCTTTGACAGTGCTTCAACTATCCTGTAGTTCTCCAGGTAGTGGGCGGCTGTTGCACCGGCAAGGGGAGCCATATCGAATCCGGGGTCATCGAAACAGGTTGCTGCAGCGACAAATCGGACATTCGGGGCGGCAACCTCCGGTTCGATCCCTATCAGGTAATCCATGAGCATGAAAATGTTTGTACTCCGTAGAAGCAGAGTTAATCCATCTGGGGAGGCACCGGACTGATCTTCCTGCACAGACAGCCTTCCTGCTATACTCCGGTTACCAATGATCATTCCAGCTCTGCCATTCTCGAATGATGCGAAGATATCATTTGCGCCGTTATAGAAGATCAGCAGATCGGGGATATCACCTGATCTCAGTCTGAGCATGAGTTCCGTAACCTCCTGAGTAGATACCCAGGCATTCTGTGCCAGGTTCGTCACCGATGCTTCGAATCCGGGGATTGAGTTGATTTCTTTCTGAAGACAGGAGGGAATTGTGGACGAGTCAGGCACCATCCACCCCCACATAGCCGAGCCGCCCAGAGCAAATATCCTGGTTCCTTCAATCCGCGGAACCCAGTATGTGCGTCTTATACCGCTCTGATTCACATTCATAAGCGGCAGGCTCACAGGTGCAGATCTCCACATGACGAAAGGATGATACTCCTGGTCGGGAAACATCAAACCGCTCTCTCTTACATCCCTGGTCTGTATCTGCTCTCTCTGATTCTCCTGATGAATATTCTCTATTCCGATCGTTTTAATCAGAATCAGAGCTGAGAATTCCAGTAAAGCAAGAAGAATGAGTGTATTGAGGATCATTATCGCAACCGATCTGTAACCGTTGACAAATCTCCTGCCGAAGGCTCCCGCCAGCACGATCAGAATACCTGACAGAGCCATGAAGATCTGACCGAATCCAATACCCTCGCCGCTGCTGAAACCTATGATATTACCGAACAGTGCTGCCAGAAACAGCAGGATCCCGATGAGTATTGCTATTTTTCTGTATCGTTCCATCGGACTTTTCGGAGTATTGCTTAGCATTTCATCCGTTCCCTGGATTTTTCACCTGTGATGTACTGATCGAAACAATTATAAACCACATATATTCGCAGGCAAAGTGTCTGAGTGTCTGAGGAAGCTGCATATATGTATTATTATTCTTATTCATATGTATTGACTACTTTGACTTTAAGAGTGATATCTACCCTGGAGAGGCAAATAGATAGTATCAGACTGGAATCGAGATCTCGGTGAATACAGAATGAATACCACAAGGATATCAGAACCGCTCTCCCTCCCTGAAGTGGAGAATCTTCTCGAGAAGGCTGACGGAAAAGCAAGAGCAGATCTTCTGAACAAACTTGCAGCTCTTGTTGTGAAAAACGATAAGGCACGTGGTCTGGAAATCAGTTCCCAGGCCCTTGAACTATCCGGTAACCTTGGATATCGCAGAGGAAAAGCAGCTGCATTGTTCGGGCTTGGTGATGCGGCCAGGATCGGTGAAGAGTACCGCGCTGCACTGGAGTATTATGCATTATCTCTGGACATCCATAAAGTACTTGGCGATCCGATTCAGCAGGGCCGCTGCCTTCGCAGACTCGGAGATGTACAGTTCTATGTGAACAATCTCGACCTCTCATTGAAACACTACCTGAACTCACTTAGTATCTTTGAAAAAACCGCTGAAAAGGATGGATCGCCTGAGGCAAAAATCAACTGCGGGCATCTTATGGCCACCATCGGTAATGTACTTAGAGATTCCGGTGACCTTGAAGCCTCGCTGGATTATTACCATCGCTGTCACTCGATTTACATTCTTGAGGGCTTCACTGCGGGTATCCCCGGCATTTTGTACAACACAGGAAACATTTTTCATTCACAGGGCCGACTTGAGGAAGCACTGAATGTCTACAGTGAGGCTCTGAAAGAGGCTGAGGAAAGCGGTGACCATTATCTTGCCTCAATGGCTCTAAGCAGCCTGGGCTCTGTGTTTATGGCCAGGGATGATCTGGAGGCTGCTGAAGATCACTTTATGCGATCGATGAATATTGCAGAAAAGCAGGATAGAAAAAGAGGAATCCTTTCAGCAACCTTAAAACTTGTTGAACTGGGCAGGCTGCGGGGAAATCTGGATGAAGCTCTGGATCAGTGTGAGCGGGGAGAACAGCTTGCCGGGCACCTGGAAGACCGAAGAAGCTATGCAAATATTCTGAACGAAAGAGCTCTTATCTACAGCAGCATGGAGGAGTACGAAAAAGCTCTGGAAACCAGTCTGGCCTTTCATAAGCTCAGTGAGGACCTTCTTTCCGAAAAGCGTATCCAGGAAATTGATATCCTCAGAGTTCGTTACGAAACCGAAGCGAAAGAACGTGAGATCGAACTGCTTAGAAGAGAAAGAACAATACAGCGAAGAATGATGCTCGGAGCTGTGGCGGGACTGGTATTAACAGGGGTATCTCTTGTTCTGGTCTACCGTAATGTCCGCTTTCGAGCCAGGGTTAACAGAGAACTGGCAGGTGCCTACTCCCGGGTCGAGAAGCTGTCAAAGATCGATACTCTTACCGGACTTGCCAACAGAAGGGCAATGATGAAGAGCCTTGCATCTGAGCAGACCCGTTCATCAAGAACCGGAAGAAGCTTCGGTCTGATCATGGCGGATATCGACGATTTCAAACTTGTGAACGACCGTCACGGTCATGCCTGCGGGGATGAAATACTGGTGGAGGTTTCGAAGCGGTTAGAGAATGCTCTTCGAAGTCAGGACATTGCTTCTCGATGGGGAGGGGAGGAATTTCTTCTCCTTCTTCCTGAAACATCGCTTCATAGTGCAGTAAAAGTTGCGAAGAAGACAAGGGCTCTGATCGAAGACACTCCCTTTGTATGTAACAATGCTTCTATCAATCTGACCATGACATTCGGGGTTTCTGAGGGTGGTATGATCCCTGTAGAGGACGCTATTCAACTGTCCGACACCGCTCTTTACCGGGGTAAGCGCACCGGAAAGAACAATGTGAATTTCCAGTCGATCAACTGGAAAGTTATTTTTGACAGACTAAGATCAGCTATCAGAAGAGCTCATCCCGCCTCTGAATGATAAGATTGTGATCGTGTAATTCCAGTCCCCCATAACTAGAAGGTGACGAACTCCAGTCCATTCCAGAAGTAGTTGGTCGTGTCTTGAGAAGTGATGAAGTAGTCCATGATATCGTCGTCGAACTCCTCTGATGTAGTGACCAGCATGATACGGGCGCTTAAGGGAGCCTCCTGTTCCGGGAAGATGAATTCCTCCGTATAGTGGAACACCCCCGCTTCAGATACAGTGCTTGCGGATATGCCGCGCACAAGATAGCTGCCTGTCCAGACGAAGAGAACATCACGGTTCTCAAAGCCGCATGCCTCGTATATGAACGAGAGCATGACCAGATTGCCGAACGGGTAATCCTCTGCATCGACCTGCCTGCTTGCGACTCCGTACCTGTAATCGTTCCCCCCGAAAGAACCGCCGGGCGGGTAGAATACTGATTCCCAGAGTATCTCGCCTCCGCTGACGGCTCGCGCTGAGCCCACAAAACGGTAACGATCCGGGTAGTAGGTGTCTATGCCGAATAAGAAGAGGGTATCGCCGGAGAGAGTCTGGTCGGTAAGGGCAAGCCACGAATGCGGGATGTAGCCCCTGCAGGTGTCACCATCCATTGCGTAGAAGGCCTCCATCCAGGTGCATGACATGCCATCCCCCTCGTACTGAATATCAACGGCGGCCAGCTGGAACAGCTCTTCTCCTACAGGGAGTGTGCAGACTATATGGGAGGATTCGCCGGGTTCTTCAAAGAGGGCTGCATCTTCCCTGAAAACAAGAGCCCTGTCTCCGGTGATCATACCGTAGTAACTATCCGCCAGAGAAATCCCCGCAGCAAGCGACATGAGCAGCAGGAAGGTCATCAGCTTCGTCATATTATTCTCCTTCTCACAAATCGGTTCATCGGTCCGGGATGCAGATATATACTTTCAGAAGCACTCCCGGGCTATTTTCCAGCCCAGCTGCCCGCAATAGAAGCCTCAGCAGCAACCGGAACATCTTTCATGTACCTGGAGCCAGCTTCTTCCATTGTATTTTTTAGCAGCAGTGCGGTTTCCTGTGCAGCAATTTCATCACACTCGAGTACGATCTCATCATGTATCACAGCCACAATAGATGTATTTGTATCCTTCAGAACCACATACAACATACCAAGTGCGTTTTTCAGTATATCAGCAGCTGTGCCTTGTACCGGGGTGTTGTAACGTCCGGACATTCCCGAATCCTTACTGTAGGTATGTTTTCTGCCTGCCAGAGTCCTGGAACTGCCGGGTTTCTTCCTCTGCAGCTCTCTGTGCCATGCCTCAATCCCCTTGTATCCTGAAAAAAACCTTTTCTTGAACACCTCTGCTTCATTTGAAGACATTTCCACACCGTAAGTTTCAAACGCGTAAGCTCTCAGCCCTGAGGCACCCATCCCGAATACAAGCCCGAAATTCACCGCTTTTGCAGCCTGTCTCTCTTTCTTCGTGATCATGCCGATCTGTTTCTGAAGAATCAGTGATGCTGTTAATCTATGCAGGTCCTCACCGTTTTTGTATGCCTCGATCATTCTCTGATCGCCTGATAGCTGTGCAATAACCCGCAACTCAATCTGCGAATAGTCCGCAATGACCAGTTTTCTCCCGCGTGGTGCTGCAAAACACTGACGAAAAGCCTTTCCTCTGGGAATTTGCTGAATGTTTGGCCGGCCACAACTCATCCGCCCGCTCCATGCGCCTATCTGACTGTACTGAGGGTGCAGTCTTCCAGTGGATACGTTGATTTGCTTCGGTATCGAACACAAAAAACTAGATAGAGCCTTGGATGCCTGCCTGTATTTCAATAACGAAACAACAATCGGATGCTGACTGTAATGAGCAAGAGTGTGTTTCGATGTATTTTCAACATGTATACCATTATCATTGAGCATCTTCAAGACCTGTTTGCTGCTGTTTGCATTATGACCATAGCTCAGGTGGCTATCAAACATGTCTAATTGAACTGTGGGAAAACCGATAAATGGATACAGTTCAGACAGGGCATCCGCCTTCATCTGCTCTGTTTCCTCGCGAAGATCTGACCATTTCTCCCTGTCCAGGTAGATCCCGTCGTACTCTATTGATGCTACTGCATATACACATGCAAACTCCAGGCGGGCAGCTTCAATCAAATGATGTTTCTTAATATCATCCAGAAGCTTACGTCTCAACTCCAATAGTATCCCGGCATCATCTGCGGCGTAATCCAGCTGCCTTGTGGTTAATTGCGAGGAAAAATCACTTTTCTGTTCCTCTTTAGATAGAACCCGGTTTAAGTAGTGCTCTGCAAGAGAAGCTAACCCGGCCTTGCGTGGGCCGCCGGATGTTCTCAGGAGTTTTGCAGCGAGCATCGTATCAAAGATCCACCCGGATACTGAAATCATTTCCGATCTTAAGAACTGCAGATCAAACTTGGCATTCTGGAATATCTTTATCGACGGCGATGACAGTATCGCTGTAATCTCCTCTGCTGCCTCCGGCAACAGCTTAAAACAGTCGAAGATAACTGTTTGGGAACCTTCAACAGCTATCTGAATTAATCTGAGTCTGGATGTGTGAGGATCCAGCCCTGTTGTTTCAGTATCCACTGCGATTACCTTCGCTGATAACAGCCTTGCAGATACTGCTTCAACTTGATCCACGGTTTCAATCAGCAACCATTTTTCCATTGCATAAACCAATCCTGAATATGTGTTCAGGCATATATAACTCTGTATTATTTCAAGGAAATGGGTGTTCGTTACAATCTCAAGAACAAGTCCTCACAGTTCTCCGTGGGCGGTTCGAGAGATTATCTCCGACTGCAGGGCCGAGCTAAGGTCGCAGAAGTAGTCGCTGTACCCGGCCACCCGCACAATAAGGTCGCGGAATTCCTCCGGGTGCTTCCTTGCTCTCTCCAATGTTTCCGAGTCAACCACATTGAACTGAATATGGTGACCGCCCATTCTGAAATACGCTCTAATCAGGTGAACAAGTTTCAACAAGCCCTCATCGGAAGATAAGATTTCCGGAGTGAACCTCTGGTTCAGCAGTGTTCCCCCGGTAAGAGAATGGTCAAGCTTGGCAGCCGAGCAGAGTACTGCAGTCGGCCCCTTCCTGTCCGCCCCCTGCACTGGGCTGATACCCTCAGACAAAGGCTTACCTGCATGCCTCCCGTCTGGTGTTGCCCCTGTGACAGAACCGAAGTAAACATGGCAAGTAGTGGGAAGCATGTTTATCCTGTAATACCCACCCCTTGTGTTCGGAATCCCGTCCACAGCGTTGAAAAAGGTCATGAAGACACTTTTCATTATCGAGTCGGCAGCTTCATCATCGTTTCCGTACCTGGGCGTGCGGTTAAGGAAAAGCTGTCTGGTTCTTTCCTCTCCCTGAAAGTCGCTCTTTAGAACAAGAAGCATCTCCTCCATGGAAAGAAACTTTTCATCGAACACGTGGGTTTTCAGTGAACTGAGAGAATCCGTGATGGTACCAAGCCCCACTCCCTGTATGTATGCCGTGTTATAACGGGCACCTCCGCTGTGGTAGTCCAGCCCTTTATCAATGCAGTCGTCTATCATGCAGGAAAGAAAAGGCGCAGGCATATGTCTGCTGTACAGCTCCTCAATCTTCCTGTTGCCTTCAATCTTCACCTCGGTGAAGTGTTGAAGCTGTGATGCAAATCCGCCGAAAAGTTCATCATAGGAGTTGAAGGCTTCAGTTGATGGCCCCAGCTGTTTTCCAGTGCGCCTGTCGAAACCCCGGTAAAGTGCAATCTCAAGGATCTTAGTCAGGTTGAAGTAACCTGTGAGGCTGTAGTTCTCCCTGCCGAACACGCCGGTTTCCACACAGCCGCTGGTGCCCCCCATCCTTGCGTCAGCAAGGGTCTTCCCCTGCCGCAACAGCTCCGCAATAACCATTTCAGTATTGAACACCGACGGTTGCCCGAAACCCGTTCTGATAATCTCCGCAGCCCGAAGAACGAATGAATCCGGATTAAGCGTGCTTACCTGAATCGATGAACTTGGCTGCAGCAGCTTCATCTCCTCTATTACATCAAGCAGCAGGAAAGTAACCTCATTCACCCCGTCTAAACCGTCCGGGGTTACTCCACCGAGATTGATCTGAGCGAAATCTGTGTAGGTGCTGCTTTCAGCGGCTGTAACACCAACCTTAGGCGGTGCAGGCTGGTTGTTGAACTTAATCCAGAAGCACTCAAGCAGCTCCAGGGCAGAATCACGGGTAAGTGTCCCGGCATCAGTCTCCGCGGAGAAGAAAGGAAAAAGATGCTGGTCCAGTTTCCCCGGACAGAAGGAGTCCCAGGGATTCAGCTCCAGTGTAATCCCCAGGTGTACGAACCAGTAGTACTGCAAAGCTTCAGCAAATGTACGGGGAGCATTCCGGGGAACATGGAAACAGGTCGAGGCTATCCTCCTGAGCTCACTGGCACGAACTTCATCGGTTTCAGCCTCCGCCAGCACCAGAGCCTTTTCCCCGTGCCTCTCGGCGAAGCGGATAACGGCTTTCATGGAGATTATCATCGCCCGAAGTTCCGCCTGTTTCAGCTGGTCGCACTCCAAACCAAGGCGGTTCTCAGCCTGAGTAATGAAATCATCGAAACCACGATTGTAAATCTTGTCATCCAGCACCGTATGCCCTGGTGACCTCTGCTCCATGAACTCGGTAAATACACCGGCGTAATAAGCATCCAGCCAGGAAGAGGTCATGGATGACAGTATCTCCTCGCGCATTGTCCTGCCCTGCCAGAAAGGAATGATCTTCTCACCATAAATCCTGAAAACCTCAGGCGGAACCCGGTAGGGAATCTTTTCCCTGGAATCAAGAATTCGAAGGTCCTCAAGTGAATGACAGCAGAGTTCAGGATAGGTTGGAACAGCCTTGGGAGCCGGGCCCTTCTCCCCCGCTATCAGCTCTCCAGCGCCGATGTACACAGTTCTGTGCTCAAGTATGTAGCTGAACGCCATTGCTCGCTGCTCGGGAACAGGTAATTTGGCACAAGTATCTGAAAGGTAAAAGTCTGTTAAAAGCGATGCCCTCTCCGCTGAAATCCGAGGTACCTCCGAAAGGCTTTCAGCCCTTAAGCGACGCACCCTTTCATTCACGATATTCCACCTTCGGGCTCCCTTGCAGAAAGAATATCCTTGAAAAGATCCATCGACTTCTCCGAAGGCACAAAATCACCGGGATCAAGCCCCAGATCACTGTACTTAACAGAAGCATATGCGTGGCATTTCACCGGTTCAACCCTTTTCAATTTCACAAGCCCCTCAAGAAAGGAAGCTATATCATCCAAAGACTTTCGGTCATCATTAAAGCCCTTTGCCACCAGTACCCTTACAATGACATTACATCCGGAAGAAATAAGCTTCGACAGATTTGAAAGAATCAGTTGGTTATCAACTTCCGTATACTCAAGATGTTTCACCGGATCAACATGCTTCACATCGAACAGAATTAAATCGGGAAACTCCAGAATACTTTCAAAGCTGTTCCATGAAGCATATCCCGATGTATCAACAACAGTACTTATCCCCCTGTCAGCACACAGCGAGAGTATTTCCCGAAGGAATTCATGCTGCAGAAGCGGCTCTCCCCCTGAAAATGTAACACCCCCTCCGGATTCCAGGTAAAAGGGTATGTCCTTTTCAATCTCGGCAAGCAGTTCAGAAGCAGAAATCCAACGCCCGACAGTCTCCCGGGCCCCCGAGAAACACCCTTCGGAACACCGACCGCACTTAATACATAGGGAAGGGTGAAAAACATCGAGAGGTTCCGCTGAAATACTCTCCGGATTGTGGCACCATGCACAGGAAAGAGGACACCCTTTGAAGAAAACCGTGGTTCGTATTCCAGGTCCGTCATGTATCGAAAAGCGCTTTATATCGAATATCAGCCCCAGGTTTTCCATATTGCTTCTCCATCATTCCCGATTCCTAATGAACTGAACAAGTGAAAGATCAAATCCAACAAGACCGGCAACAAAAAGAGCCCGATACGTCAGAAGAAGAAATTACTGATCAAACCTCCGATTCCTGCCTGAAACCAGCATGCCAGAAGCTTGTGGTTCCCGGGTGATCCCGGAAATTGACCATACTATCTGAACTCCTCCGTCGTCAATGAAGAAACCCTCTGATTCTGGTCGCAGAGGGATGTTATGAGATCATTCTTGAATTTATGCTGTATCAGCAATTTCCTGTTCAGCACCTTAAAGGTTACAGTACAATATTATATGTCATTATAGAGACAGTTGATTTGTTGATTCGTTCCAGTTTTATTATTTTCGTATCGGAAAAGTAAGGAGGCTATCATGAAACTTGCTCTAATTCTGATTTCCATTCTCTTTATCCTGTCTTCTATTGAAGGATGCGGTGAGCAATCTGAACAGGAAGCGGCTCCTGAACAGATTCAGGAAGAGATGAGCATCGATACAGTAGCTCTTTCAGTCACCGATACCATTGGAGTGTTCTACGGGGATACAACGCTTGAGTTCGGAAGCCTGAACCGCGTACGGATCGATGAACATGGAAACATCTTTGCCCTGGACGGAAGGAAATCAACTCTGAAAGTATTCTCATTCGAAGGAGATCTTCAGGAAACCATTGGAAGATTCGGATCCGGTCCGGGTGAATTTCAGTATCCCACAGGTTTTGTTTTTCTTCGCGACGGTGGGCTGCTTGTTAGCGATTTCGGCGGAAATGCTCTGCTCTTCTTCGATACAACCTGTGCTTTCGATCATCAGATACCTAGATTCTTTCCTGTTGCACCGGTTGAACCGGTCACAGGGCCGGGTAACACTTTCATAGCAGGTTCTATGGATATTCATCAGAATGAAGACGGTTACTCGGGAACAAGCTTCCTCGGAAGATATACGGGAGAGGACATGGATCCAGAACTGATATACCGCAGTTATCCCCTCATTATCACAATGAGTATTACGAACGGGGAGCAGAACGTTAATGTCGATAATGTAGACTGTGTGTGGGAATCAGACCTGAATGGTGCGGTATACTTCGCTGTAAGAAGTGACAGCACCTACTGCGTGGAGCGATTCGATCCGGATGCAAACCCGTCCATCATTGTGGAGCGTGGATGGGAGCGTATTCCCAAAACCGAGGAGGAATTGGCGGAGGGTGTACTGAACGAAGGGCTGAGCCGGCACGATGACGGTTCGACAACCGTTCGTCGTGAGGAAGCTGAGGATCAGGATCTCTACCATCTGGCTATCGAGACTCTAAGCACCGATCAGGATGGAAATGTCTGGGTAGGTCAGGGTTACACGAGCATACCAACATTCGAGGTTTATAATGAGGCTGGTGAACTTCTGAGAGTGGTGACCATACCTGAACTTGAGGGAATCAGAGGTCTTCGATTCTGCTTTTTGAATGGAATGCTTGCATACGATTACGCTCCTGTAGACTACCCAAAGATTTATCTTCTGGATTTCCAGCTCCCCAGGTGATCTGTTCGAGAGCTCTCCGATCAGGGCTTGCACTACAGGAACACTGTCACCTGGCAATAGGAAAGTGGATCTTATGTAATCCGCATCGGGTTCACATACCATTTCCAGCGGCTCTGGCGGAGGTTTGGGGTCTTCCCATAAATCAAGGTGTTTTAGAATACGCCTTATGACAAACGGCTGCTCCGATATCATGCCTTCACAAAATGCCTGTTCATCCGGGCATCCTCAGCTTGAAGAAGTGGAATCATCTTCCAGAAGGAAATCCAGGACCAGATCCGAAAACAGTTCAGGATATTGGTACATCACGCCATGTCCCCCGTTCTCGATCAGCTCCAGCCTTGACTCGGGGATTCTCTCATGAAGCATCTGTGAATTCTGAGGAGGAGTCAGCACATCTTCGGTCCCGGTTATCAGCAGGGTCGGACAAGTTATCTGCCCGAGTCTGTCGGCTGCACCAGTCCAGGAATCCATTGCGTCAGCCTGTTTCTGGATGTTCTCCGGAGAAGAAGTTTCTGTGAATCCCGAGAACAGCTCCAGTACATGGAACATGTTCTGAT
>QNDS01000018.1 GCA_003644925.1 Candidatus Fermentibacterota bacterium | reverse complement strand
CGCAGTCAGGATGATGATAATGCAGCTAGATATGCTCTGCTCGCTGCGAACCAGGCCTTCAACAGGGGAGCTAACAGGGATGCTATTCACTGGTATACCATCTTCCTGGATAGAATCCCGTCCGATTCGGAGTTTGCGAGAAAGTTCTCCATATATATAAACCTGGGTACACTGTACTCCATTACCGGCAGCGTGGAAAAGGCGGATAGTTACCTGAAACTGGCATTGGAAGTGGCTTCGGGCTCCAGAGAATCAGCTGCAGCTAATCTGCGGCTTGGAAGGAACAACCGGAACAGGAGCCTCTATCCCCAGACCCTCGAGAATTTCAGCAGCGCGGTTAAGATGTGTATGGAGGATGATTCGGAAGATCCAGTCGTTTTGAGGATACTTCTTGAAACTCTTATTGAGACATCCTTTGTACACAGGCTTCAGGGAAATTACGATGAAGCCTTCGAGTGTCTTGACCGGGTTGAAGAAGTCATGAAAAAAGGCAGCTCCGGAGTTTTCGAAGATATCCTGGCGCAGTATTATACCAGAAGAGCTGACGTTATATCGGAGCTGGATTCGCAGGATAGTGCTCTTGAACTCTACGAGAGAGCCCTTTCTATATACAGAAGGATAGATGACCTGCACGGTCAGGGCACAGTACTGAATAATATGCATTCCATATATGCCCACCAGGGTGATTATGCTACAAGCCTATGTACTATGGAGGAATCAATCCGTATTAATATGAAACTGGATGATAAGCTTGGTCTCGCCATAGGGTACTACAATATCGCTGAGTACTACCAGGAGATAAACATGCTTGACCAGGCCAGGGAGTATTACGACAAATACATGGAACTGAACGATACAATCGAGAATGAGCTCGGATTCGGGTACGGAAGGTTAGGCTTTGGTCAGCTTCACTGGCTTGAGGGAGAACTGGAAAAATCAAGGTTCTATTTCGAGGGTGCTCTGGAGATTTTTGAAAAGCTGCAATTCGATCAGCTGAAAACATCCTGTAATCTCATGATAGCCCGGATCCACGTTCAGACAGGTGAATATGGCAAAGCGAGAGAAATACTGGATTCCTTCGATGAGGATATAAAGAATCCTAACGCTGATCTCAGTATACTCTATATGAAAGCTCTTGTGCAGCTTCATCATCCGGATTCAAACAGGGAGTCCTTTGAACGTGCAGAGGAACTGCTGAGAACAGTCATCAATTCCTCAACGGATCGTTCGGAAGTTGAAACTGCAAAGTACTATTCAGCACTCAGCATGGCCCTGCAGCATCTAGGCAGAGATGAAGATATGCTGACAGCTCTCAGAGAGGGGAGCATGAATCTGGCACAGAAACTTCAGCACATCCAATCCTTTGCCATAAGGAACAGTATCATGACCAGGCGTGAGATCGTCGAATTCATAGACCTCTGTAACAGTAGCGACCTGCCATTTCCTCCAGACGGGTTTGTTTTCAATGCGGATCGATAAGGCTGATTTTTCCATGAAGGATTACTTTCAGAGAATACTCCTTGTATTCCCTGAAACGCGATATCCATCTGGACAACCTCCTCTTGGGCTCGGAATGCTGGTGGCTATCTCCAGAAACTTGAATCGCCTGATCGAAGTATTCGATATGTCCTTCCGCAGCCATCCTTTCGAGGATCTGAAGGAGAAGCTGATCAGTTTCCATCCGGATACCGTTGGTATTTCCATCATGACTCCTCAGCTGGCGGACGCAAGCAGAACAGCCTCCATCGTACGGGAAATTCTGCCTGAGGCTCTGATCATAGCGGGGGGACCTCATGCAACGGTTCTGCCTGATGATACGATCAGGAGAACTGGCGCCGATCTGGTCTACTCAGGTGAGGCAGAAAGAGCCTGGACAGCTCTTCACAATGATGTGGAACCCTCTGATATCCCGGGAATGACGATGATCAGGGAAGGGGAAATTCTCAGCGTTCCCGGTCTGATGCTCACAGAGGATCTTGATACGCTTCCGCTTCCGGACAGGTCGGTGTTCGATATGGAGAGATATTTTGCATCATGGTACTCCATGGACCGAGTCGACCCCCGTCTGCGGGGAACATCCATAATGGCCACCAGAGGGTGCCCCTTCAAGTGTACCTTCTGTCAGCCGACGCTTAGTGAGATATTCGGAAAGAGAACACGTAAACGCTCTCCCGAATCAATAGTAGAAGAACTGGAATCTCTTGTAAAGAACTACGGTATTGACGCTTTCATGTTCGAGGATTCCACTTTCATAGTCGATGCGAAGTGGGTAAGAAGTATATGCGAACTGATGATAGATAGAGACCTTGGACTTCGCTGGTGCTGCAACGTCAGGGCAGATCTCCTGACCGGTGATCTTCTCGATATAATGATAGAAGCCGGATTATCCAAGATAAACATGGGCGTAGAGTCTGCTTCACAGAGAGTTCTGGATGACATATACGAAAAGGGTATTACTGTTGAAGGAGTAAGAAGAGCCCTTCGAATGGCAAAGGAGAGAGGTGTTTTCGTTCAGGGTTACTTCATGCTGGGAGCTCCCGGCGAGACACACGAGGAGATGAAGAAAACTATCCGATTTGCCTCACGGGAACCGTTTGATGATGCCCTGTTTGATATAACAACTCCATTTCCGCATACTGAACTCTGGGAGAGAACAAAAGAATACATTGCTAAGGATTATGAGGATTTCGATTGTTTTCATAAATCAGTGTACGAGCTTGAGGGCTTCAACCCTGAACGAATAGAGAGAATGAAGAAGAGGGCTTTCTTCAGGTTTTACCTTCATCCGCGAAGAATACTGCAGACCTTGAAGACAGTAATGGGTCCGGGTAACCTGAAAAGAACTCTGATCAAGGTCAGAAGAATCTGATTATTGTATACGCGCGATTGACTGGAGGAATGGATTGAGCAGAGTACTGCTTGTCAACCCGCCATCGGCAGTGGGTGTTTACGAAAAAAGTAAGATAAAAGTAGCAATTACAAGTGCTCCTTTCATTACACTTGCTACGCTTGCAGGAGAGCTTTTGAGGGAGGGGCACGAGGTCAGAATAGCTGACCTGATGGTTCAGAGCGATCCTCTCAATAATTACCGGGGGATACTTGAGGAATTTCAGCCGGAGTATGTCGGGATAACCTTTACAACTCCTCTGTTTCACGAGGCTGCCATGCTGGCGGGTATGGCTCACGAGCTCCTGCCGGGCTCCATAACCATTGCCGGAGGAATTCACGCCTCAACGCTTCCGCAGGAATCCCTTGAGGAAGGTCATTTCGATCTTGTGGTTCTTGGCGAGGGCGAAAGAACGCTTGCGGAGATATGTGCAGGAGCAGACCCTCAGAAGATCAGGGGAATCGCTTTCCGAAGAGGTGATGAAATAACTCTAACACCTCCCCGGGAGCTTATAGCTGATCTGGACGATCTTCCACTGCCGGCATGGGAACTTCACGATCTTTCGCGATACCGATCACCGCACATTGCCAGCAGGGATAATCCGGTGGGATACATGGAAACCAACAGAGGATGTAATCATCACTGTACTTTCTGCAGCCAGAGAATATTCGGGCACAGTATCAGATCAAAATCCTCCCGCAGGGTCGTTGACGAGATGTTCAGGATGCTGGAACTGGGTTTTCGGGATATTCACATTAAAGACGACAATTTCACTGCTGACATCGAACGTGCCAAGGAGACCTGCAGATTGCTCATAGAGGAAAAATTTCCAGCTCCCTGGGCTTTGCCGACGGGAGTCAATGTTGCGGATGTTGACGGTGAGTTCTTCCGGCTGGCCAGGGAAGCCGGTTGCTATCAGATTTCTTTCGGTATCGAAAGCGGTGCACCGGGAATACTCAGCGGTGTTAACAAGAAACAGTCCCTTGAGAAGATCAGGGAAGCTGTTAAAATGGCTCACGATGCCGGACTCGAGACGGTAGGCTTTTTCATGATGGGACTTCCAGGAGATACCGTCGAGACCATGAAACAGAGTATACGTTTTGCACAAAGTCTTCCCCTGACCTACGCAAAGGCCTCCATGACACTCCCATTTCCCTCATCTGCGCTTTACAGGCAGATTTCGAAGGAGGGAAGAATCCTCTCGGAAGACTGGCGCCTTTACAACTTTCACTCCACTTCGGAGGTATGGAAACACGAGAATCTTTCCTGGAAAACCATACAGCACTACTACTCACTCTTTCACAGAAAATTCTATTTCAGACCCTCATACATCTGGAAAAGATTCTGGCGGGACATCCGGATGGGGCAGCTCCGGGATGATATAAAAGCCGTCCTGGCAAACGATTGGTCAGGTTGATGAAAAGGGACGGAGATCAATTGGGGACGGAGGTAATTAGATATCTTAATTACCTCCGTCCCCATTTCCGTCCCCAAATACAGTTCCTATTTATAGCATTACTTGTCTTCATTGCATCATGCGGAACTTCTCCTGATGAAGTCACCGTGAATGAAGGCTGGGAGACGGATCTTCAGTGGATGGCCGATTCACTTCCGGGCCTCCATTACAACCTTTTCATGTATGTGCCGGAAGACAGTCTGCTGAATCGTCTCTGCAGGCTTGAACAGAATCTTGATAACCTGAGTGATATTGAGACGGTCATGGAGTTAACCGGTATACTGGCTTCCATGCGCTGCAGTCATACAGGTATTGCTTTCTGGAACTACGGTGATTGGAAAGCCTATCCCATCTCCGTAATGTGGCTGAATGAAGGATTATATGTAACCGCTATAGATGCTGAATACTTGAATCTTGTAGGCTCAAGGCTCATCGGATACGGGGGGTACCCGGCACTTGAAGCCGCTGCTGCAATGGGTGAAATGTTCCCTGCCACCAACGATGTAGTGCGGAGAACAAGGGCAGAGAACTTCATGATGATGGCTTATCCGATGGAGGCTCTCGGTTTCGGAGATGTTGACTCGCTGGTTTCTTTCACGTTCCTTTGCGCAACCGGGGATACCACCATCATCCAGTATAAGGCCGTTGATCAGTCAACTGTAAATATGGAGACTTTTCACAACTGCGAATCGGTTACTCTGCCGATCTGGCTCGGTTCTGATGATTTCTACTGGTATAGTTACCTCCCCGAAAGAAAGATGCTTTACTGCGCTTACAATACATGTGCATTGATGGATGATTATCACATGGATGATTATGCGGAAGATCTCAGGGAGCTAATTGATTCAGAACATGTCGAGGCAGTAGTAGTGGATCTCAGAAGAAATTCCGGCGGCAATTCCATGATAGCGGCGCCTCTGATAAGCTGGCTTCGGGAAATCTCTGAAAATGGTGATATTCAGCTGTACTTGATAATAGGCAGATGGACTTACTCATCCGGCATACTCAACGCCATTGAGATAAGCGAGATAGCAGGAGTAACGGTTCTAGGGGAGAATACCGGAGGAGCCCCCAATCATCTTGGCGAAGTCAAAACCACTCAGCTGCCATGGTCAGGATTGTCCGTTAGCTACCCTACGAAGTACTTCCAGTTCGTTACAGGCGAAGGAACCACGATGAGGCCGGATGTGCTGATCCCACTTGACGCGGGAATGCTGTTCGGCGGCGAAAACCGAATACTGGATGCTATTGACGGATTATCAGCTTCTTATGAATAAAAAGCCTCCGTCCCTATTTAATTATTGCTTTGAGACACGCTTTGGCGAGGTTTCCATAGTATGGCTTGATGCCGGTACCAGTTCACTTGTAAAAAGGATTTTCCTCAGCAGCGAAAACGAATTTGCATCATCCCTTGCTTTCGCTGCATTTCCTGAAATACCTCAAGGTTTGAACAGCCAGATCAAACGGCTCGGTGGTGAAATCACAGTTATGCTTGCAGGAGGAATACCGGATTTCGATATTAGTATCATCGATTTGGGCGAATGCTCCACATTCCAGCGCAAAGTGCTTATGGAGGAGAGGAAGATCCCCAGGGGAGAGGTTCGCAATTACGGTTGGCTTGCCCGCAGCTTAGGGAAGCCCGGCGCAGCAAGGGCTGTTGGTAACGCATTGGCCGCCAATCCGTTTCCACTTGTCATACCATGCCATCGAGCTGTTAGGTCAGATGGCAGCATCGGCGGCTTCCAGGGAGGTCCTGCCATGAAGCGCGCCCTCCTTGAAATGGAGGGAATATCCATAAGCCCCACTGGAAAAGTGCAGATTGACATGAAAGACTTATCTGGATAATATTCCCTACAATAACTATCGGAAATCATATCACATACGGAGGTGGTACATGTATATGCGTCCGCGCATCTGACCTGCAGCCATGAACTCCGTGAGAGTTCCAGAATACAAACACGCAGCAAGTTGCTGTCTCCTCAACTGAACTGACTCCCTGTTAATTCGCAGCAGCAATGCTGCTATACAGTGGAGGAGGTACTATTGTGCTGCAGCCATCAGCAGCCTTTTCTAAAACCTGAACAGATCTATCTTTTAAGAAATAATGTGATCATCAATTGTATTTCAGGAGGTTGAAATGAAAAGGTCAGCTATAATTATTATGTTATTAATACTATCAACTGCCGCAAATGCTGCAGATAGAGTCGTTCTTCTTGAGGATTTCACAAATTGCGGATGTGGTCCCTGCTGGAGCTTCGAACCAACTCTGAATGCTTTTATAAGCAATCACCCCACTGATCTGGCCGTTGTACGGCCGCATGTTTCATGGCCTTCATCCTCAGATCCGATTTATCTGGCAAATCCGGCTGAGCAGAACTACCGCAGGAGTGTTTACGGGGTGAACTCGGTTCCATGGATTCAGTTTGACGGAACGATAAAGGCATCTAACAGTTCCGGCGGGCTGATCAGCGCGTTCAACTCCAGAATGGCCGTCCCGTGTCATCTGGATATCTCTGTGGAGAATTACGTAAGCTATGGGAGCGGTACGATTCAGATCACACTTATCGCTGAGGAGGACCTTGGGGATACAGATCTGAAAGTCCATGCGATCATAGTAGAGAGTGGAATACCCGGCGTGGGTTACTTTGCAAGTTCAACTTTCGAGCAGGCATTCAGAGAGGAGCTGTTCGGTGTCACCGGTCAGGCTGTAAGTTTCGGACCGTCGTATCCTGATACCGTTGTTGTGAGCGTAGACTATGACACAGGCAGCTGGGTATTCGAAAATCTTCACCTCGCAGTATTTGTCCAGAATCATGCCTCTTCCGGTACAGAAGTTCATAACGCCTGGTACGATTATCTTGGAGCTGTAACGGGTATAGAAGGAGATGAGCCTGAAGAGCTGAATATCGATGAACTGGTGATCCAGGTCAGTCCAAATCCCTCCAATGGAAACATTTCTGTTACAGTCGGAGAGCTTTTCGAAGGAACGGGTGTCCTGACGATTTACGATACCAGCGGAAGATGCATAGCAAACGGGATCGCTCATGAAAATGCAGCTTCCCATTTTGAGATCGATGAAACCGGAGTTTACTTCGCAAGGGTAACCTCTGGCGGAAAGGTAGCCACTTCAAGAGTTGTGGTTGTCAGATAGTCCGGTCAACGATGGCTGAAATTCCGGAATCGGAGGAAAAACAAGATCATGTATAAACAATTCATATTGTTCTTCCTGCTGGCATTGAACGCGGCTGGAGGCAGTATAGAAATCGGCACTGATGAGTTCTTCTCAAACAATCCCTTCTGTGCAAGCTGCGCGGCTAGTATGAGGTACCAGACCCTGTACCTTGAAAGTGAAATAGGAGGCCCTATCGAAATAGAGTCAATATCACTTATGAGGACACCGGCGGGAGGTACCAGCGTTACACTGGATACACTTGTGATATACATCGGATACTCTAAGAGCGGCGAACTCGGGACCGGTTTCGATGATAATTACGTGCCCGGAACAAAACAGATAGTATTCTGGGAGGAAAACTGTACGATAAATGCGACTGAGCCAAATCAGTGGTTCCAGATCGATCTCGAAACACCGTTCAGCTACAGCGGCAGCGGCAATCTGATCATAGAGTACGCCTGGCCTGACGGTTACGATGAGATCTTCAACTACAACTGGACAGGAACCCTAAACAGATCCCTGACCGGCGGGTGGGGGGCTGCAACTGGTTTCACTACTCAGGATTGCCCTCATATCCTGCTTCTGGGCACTCTAAGCCTTCAGAATGTGACATTCGGGTTCATAAAAAGCCTTTTCAGCACAGAGTAGAATCGGTCGAGCGTCAGGGGAGAGCAGCTCCCCTGGCGCAAAGCCCGCAAATCCCATCAGCATTTTACTGCAGCGACGCATACAGCCGCGTCTACTTCGTTAGGCTCGCACATCCGTCCTCGACGTACTGTTCAAGTACGCCTGCGGAGTCTGCACTCGCAAGCCTTGTATCCACAACTGTCTACGACGCTTCAGAACAAAAGCTGATGAAATATGCGGGCCTGAAGAACCGGATTTGCTCCATCTTTGTTATGTTTCATGCTTCCGTTGCTATCAAAGTATCAAAGATGCTGAAAGGTCATGATCATGTATACTGAAAAGTTTCGAGATATATTAAGATCCAAGCTTGAAAAGACCGAGCAGAACGGGACGTTCAAGAGGGAAAGAATCATTAAATCAAGGCAGGGAACCTTCGTCGATGTTGACCAGTCAGGGGAAGTTCTCAATTTCTGTGCGAACAACTACCTGGGGCTTTCAGGTGATCAAAGACTGGTCGACAAAGCGTGCGAAATACTTGAAGAGCGAGGTTACGGTCTTTCTTCCGTACGCTTCATTTGCGGTACCCAGGATATTCATAAGGAGCTCGAGAGGAAGATATCAGGCTTTCTCGGCAAGGAAGACACAATCCTCTACTCCAGCTGTTTTGATGCTAACGGAGGACTATTTGAGCCTCTGCTTACTGATGCCGATGCCATTATTTCAGATCAGCTGAACCATGCTTCCATCATAGACGGGATAAGGCTCTGCAAGGCAAAAAGATATCGATACAGCCATGCTGACCTTGAGGATCTTGAAGCTGTACTTATACATGCACGGGGTGCAAGGATCAAAGCAATCGTTACAGACGGTGTATTTTCCATGGACGGGGAGATAGCGCCGCTTCAGGGCATCTGCGATCTCGCAGAAGAATACGGAGCACTTCTTATAGTAGATGATTCCCATGCAACGGGGTTCATCGGCGAATCGGGAAGGGGCAGTATAGAATACCATGGAGTGGCTGATAGAGTAGATATTGTAACATCAACCTTCGGGAAAGCTCTTGGGGGAGCTTCAGGAGGATTCACCTCGGGGCCCTCAGAAGCGATTGAGATGCTCAGGCAGCGATCCAGACCCTACCTCTTCTCCAATACCCTTGCCCCGGTAATCGCTGGAACGACTCTCGCGGTCATCGACATGATCGAAAAGTCCAGTGAAGAGCGGGACAGGCTCAGGGATAACCAGAGACGCTTCAGGAGAAAAATGACTGATGCCGGATTCAGGATTATCAAAGGAGATCATCCAATTGTCCCGGTTCTTTTCGGCCATTTTCCCGGCGATGCAGCACTTGCCCAGAAATTTGCTGATGAACTCCTCAAGAAGGGTATTTATGCCATAGGATTCTTCTACCCCGTAGTTCCCAATGGGGAATCAAGGATAAGGATCCAGATTTCCGCAGCACACACAACGGAGCAGGTGGACAGGTGTGTTGAAGTGTTCATAGATGTCGGTAAAACACTTGGAGTGCTATAAGTTAAGCTTTAGTCCCACTTGACAGAGGGTATACATTATTAGCAGATACCCTATATGAGTACAAAATCTATTGATGAATCTCTGTTCGGCTTGATAAGGCGTCAGCTTCTTTGCCTTTTCTTTCTTAATCCTGAGAAGTCCTACTATCTGCTTGAACTTATCAATATCCTCCGCACAGGCAGGGGAGGGGTTCAGAGGGAAGTTGCCAATCTAGTTGAATCGGGGATCATTACAAGAGAAAAATCAGGTATGAAGGTGTTTTTCAGCCTTTCCGAAAACTGTGTTGTCACCGGTGAGATGCAGAGACTTCTTCGTAAATTCGTAGATTACGAGGGTATGCTGTCTCTCGCAGTAAGGGATTACGGGACGTCCGTTAGAACCGCTGTAATGTCCAAAGAGGGAGAAGAGGGGAGCATTAATCTCCTTGTCTCATTCGATGGTGATTCTGAATCATTCCGCAGGGAGATCGAGAGAATCGAACTGCTGACCGGTATTGAAATTTTACTGTCAACGGTTCAGCCTCATAAACTTAAAGCATACATCAGGAACAGTGAAGCACCGTGGATTTCCAGCGGAAAGTGGAAACTGCTTGCTGGGAAAGCTGAGGATCTCATCCCTGAGGAACCTGAAATGGAATCCGGCATCAGTGAACCGGATCTGTTTTCCGGAACAGGCTTCACCTGGTGACGGGATAGGGTATTGACCTTCATCCGGGACAGGCAGTTCCATAAGTTCTCGGCCTACGGATTTCTCAAGAATCTGCGTTTTTTTGAACCATTCATTATTCTGTATTTCAGGGAAGCTGGATTCTCTTTTCTTGATATCGGCATTCTATTCGCTATAAGAGAGATAGCAACGGTATTGCTTGAAGTACCAACCGGTCTGGTGGCGGATATCTGTGGAAGAAAGATCTCAATGATCTTCTCTATGGCAGCCTACATAGTGAGCTTCCTGACTTTCTTTTTCTTTCCCTCATATGCAGCCGCAGCGGGAGCCATGATACTGTTTGCATGCGGTGAGGCTTTCAGAACGGGTACTCACAAGGCCATGATCCTTGAATATCTCAGGATTACCGGGCAGGAGGAGTGGAAGCCCGATTATTACGGTGCCACGAGGGCTGCCTCAAAGCTGGGTTCAGCGCTGAACGCATTGATTGCAGCCACACTGGTCTTCATATCGGGAAGCTTCAGGTACGTTTTCCTTGCTGCCGCTTTTCCCTGCCTGATCAACATCATCAACCTGGCCTCTTACCCGCATGCGCTCAACGGAACGGATGTAAGAAAGAAACATGTTAGACCTGGTATCAAGGATACTTTGAAGCATTTCGCGTCAATATTCAGGAATCATGATGCCCGCCTGAGTATTATTAATTCCGCCGTTTTCGATAGCTTCTTCAAGGTTACAAAAGAATATCTTCAGCCGGTTCTGAAAGCCATGGCGATCGGGCTGCCGATATTGACCGCATTGACCGTGGACAGGAGAACTGCAATCGTAATCGGTCTTGTTTATTTTGTTCTCTTTCTTTCGGCAAGTACCGCATCAAGGTATTCCGGGAAATTCAGCAGGCGCATAAGTGGCGTTGTTCAATCAATTAATATCATCTGGATTATCGGTTTCAGTATGCTGATAATTGCGGGTGTTTTTCAGGATATTTCAGTATACGTTGTTACTATAGGGGCATATCTTGTTCTGTTCATCCTTCAGAACCTCAGGAGACCCTTATGTGTCACATACATCAGCGATAAGGTTCCGCACAGGGTCATGGCTTCGGGGCTTTCAGTTGAATCGCTCATAAAAACGCTTGCTATGGCGATACTTGCGCCAGCGTGCGGTTACCTTGCCGATCTGGCGGGGGTGGGAATAACCGTAGCCGCAGCAGGAGTGTTGATGGGATTTCTGTATCTGCCTCTGAGACTCCGAAAATCAGGGCAGGAGTCAGCTTCCGCTCTCTGATCCCTCTTCCTGTTTTTCATCTGTTCTCCGCTTAAATACAAGAATGGTGCTTCCGAGGCATGCGCCGAGTGTGGCAACTTTCCATCCCTCTTCCTGTTTTTCAGCTATTATGTCGGAGATCTTACCCCTGAGGCTCCAGAATACCTGGACAACTTCATGTTCGTATTGATGACCGTTATTCGCAAGGATCAGCATATTACCACCGGAAACCTCTCCGAGCGCGACTACGTTCCAGCTTTTCTTTTCGCTGTTTTCAATAGTCTTCTTCATGGCTGCGGCGCTTTTCCATGAGGCGGGAATCATCATGTGTTTCAGGATTCATCTCCTTTCATCGGTTATCAGCCGGGAATCCAGATTTTATCGGCAAGTATTGTTTCTGCACCTTTTGGAAGGTTCATCTATTCCTCTCATCTACATAAATAGTAATTTCAGGATGGATCAGCAATAGTGTTTGGGGCATTTGATACACTGATATCCTACAATGTTCTTTCAATGCCATGCGCGTAAGGAACGCTTTGAGGATAGTTATTCGGAGGAAGTGACCAGTAGTAGTAGAGCTGGTCAATTGTTTCCCTGCCGGGAACCAGAGGATTCTGCTCGAAAGGATCATTAGCAAGGTCAAAAAGAACAGGGGAACCATCCTGAGGATTTCCCATCACCACCATATCATCCAGCCTTATAGCCGCCATGTCCGGAGTTGCCGATACCAGGTTGCTTGAGGTTATTAATCGGGACGTTAAAGGAGATTCTGCACTGAGAATGTCCAGTCCATCGGCCCAGATGGGCACAGCCAGACCCGATATACCCAGGACTGTGGGCAGAATATCTATCTGGGCAACAACCTCGTCGTTTACACCTATCGGAATACTGCGGCCGGATATTATTAATGGTACGTTGAGTATTTCCTGGTAGAGAGTATGTCCGTGACCGAAGCCGCCATGATCCAGGAATTCCTCTCCATGATCTCCTACGATTACAAAAACGGTGTTCTGCAGCGTACCCCTTGCTTCCAGTTCAGAGAGAAGGCGACCGATCTGACTGTCCGTGAAAGCAAGTTCGCCATCGTAAAGCCCCACCATGATGTCAAGCTGAGCTGAGTTCATCTCAACAAGACCATTGTTCAGGTCAAGCACATCGTTTCTGCGACCCCAGAAGATATTGAAGAGATTATCGGACTTGGGATCCGAGTAAAGGGTATCCCATGGGGAGGGGGGAGAGTAGGGCAGGTGCGGATCTAAGAAGTGAATAGCCGAGAAGAGAGGTTTTGCAGGATCCCGGTGTGCGTCGTACCATTGCAGGAAATCGTTTACTATCTCTTCTGCGTTCCGAAGGTTTGCTTTGCCAGGAGTGTACTGACAGTCGAAAAAGTCAAAACCTTGATGGAAACCGAAATCCTCACTCATGAAGACTCCGTTGAAGAAGGCAGCTGTCTGGTATCCGGCACTTCGTCTGAGCATCAGGGGGATAGTGGGAAGGGAGGTATCAATGCCGTAAAAAACATCATTGTAATAACCTGCTCCGTGGGCTCGCTGGGACAGACCTGTCATGATTGATGCCATTGCAGGGAGAGTCCAACTGCTCTGTCCCTGAACACGGGTCCAGATGGTCCCGCCCGAAGCAAGGCTGTCCAGAACCGGAGTTGTCTCTCTGAAGTATCCGTTTATGGAGAGATGATCAGCGCGTGCGCTATCAATAAGAATAAGGACAATATCAGGATATCTGCTTAAAGAAGTATCCTCGCCGCCGCATCCGCATAGGATGAGTACCGGGATAATCAAAACGAACAGAAGGGCACCTGTTAAATACTTCATTTTCCCCGTTTCTCCTCAAAGGCTCTTTTGTTTGTCTTCAGTGCGCATAGATGACCGCACATGGAACATACATCGTCGTCGGAGGGAAGAGCTTCATTTCTCTCTTTTCTTGCAGTGAGGGGATCCATTGCAAGATTGTACTGCGCTTCCCAATCGAAATTACTTCTAGCTTCCGCCATAAGATTATCAGGTTCCATCGCTCCCTTAATACCCCTCGCTATATCAGCGGCATGAGCAGCGATCCTTGCCGAGATCACGCCTGTTTTTACGTCATCGACATCAGGAAGCCTCAAATGCTCCGCCGGGGTCACGTAACAGAGGAAATCCGCGCCGTACCATCCTGCCAGTGCGCCGCCTATAGCAGAGGTTATGTGATCGTATCCGGGCGCTATATCGGTGACGATAGGACCGAGCACGTAGAAGGGAGCGTTATTACAGAGGCTCTTCTGCATCCTGATGTTCTCAGCGATTTTATCCAGTTGAACATGTCCAGGGCCTTCGATCATTACCTGAACTCCAGCATCATGGGAACGCTTCTGCAGTTCACCAAGGGATATCAGTTCCTCGATCTGTGCCTGGTCGGAAGCATCCGCAAGGCAGCCCGGTCTCAGGCCGTCTCCAAGTGAGAAGGTGACATCGTACTCATGAAGTATCTCGATCAGTCGGTCAAAATGCTCGTAAAGAGGGTTTTCTCTGCCTCTCTTTTCCATCCATTCCGCCATGAGAGATCCCCCCCTCGAAACTATCCCCAGTTTTCTACCCTGAGCTTTCAGGAGTGTAAGAGCCCTCGCTGTTACGCCGCAGTGAAGCGTAAGGTAGTCTACGCCCATTCTGCAGTGATCCTCTACAGCTGCAAATATCTCTTCCTCGCAAACGTCACTTACATCTCTCTCATCTCTAATTGCTTTGCCGAAAACCTGGTAGAGCGGGACAGTACCTATTGGTACCGGGCTTCTTTCCATTATTCTGCCCAGTATTGATTTCCATTTTGAACCCGTTGAAAGGTCCATTACAGTATGAGCGCCGTACGCTACAGCGACTTTCAATTTTTCAAGTTCGGTTTCCGTGGATTCCAGATCCACAGAACTTCCAATATTCGCATTGATCTTTATCGTCATACCCCGGCCGATGGCTATGGGCTTTCGTACATCATGGGTGTTGTTGGCCGGTATTACAATTGTACCGTCTGCCAGACCCTCTAACAGGCTGCTTTCGGGAACTCCCTCCAGTTCAGCCGTCCTGCTGACGATTTTAAGGCATTTTCCCATCTTCGCGGCTTCAATTACTGTTGTCATGACTGCTATTTTCTCCCTCCGCTGGTGCTAACCAGATCAGGTTCATCGGGTATACTCTCAGCCTTGTTAAGCCGTGTTATCAAGGCACCCCCCATTTGTAAACTCCAGTATCTATTCTTAACAGTTTAGTCTGAAAGTCAAGTGCATATTAGTTTGAAAGTCAAGTGCGCATCGAGCAGATTTTCATTATTGTTCTGCTGGAGGTGAGAGATGACCGAGAACGACAGGGATGAAGGTAAACTTGTATCGGTTCTTGAAGCCAGGGACGAGCTGGAAGCTATCACCATACAGGCATTTCTCGAAAGCCAGGGGATAGATGCGGCAATAAGAAGCAGGCAGATACCCATGTACGATGGAATTGCCAGAGTCTGGAATCCTGTATGGGGTTACGTCCTTGTAATGGAGGAGAACCATGACAGAGCAGCAGAACTTATCATGGAGTATATAGATTCGTGCAGCAGCAATGAAGGAAATGAAGAAGAGGACGTCTCTGAAGTGGATATCGATACATGACGGTTATGCTGCTTCTGAACAGCCTGCTACTCAGCGTCAGTACATGGTACACCCTCCCGGAACCCCCTGACTCCGCTACATTCTCCGAATCCCTTTCTGCCGAACCAGTTGAAGTATTGATTTTCATGGCCAGGAGTGGATGGATCCCGGACTGGATAGATCCCGGTGAATTATCCGCAACTCTATTTGAGCAATATCCTTCCGATGCAGCTGTGATCGCCTGGACAGCCTCACTCATGAACGTTCCATTAAGAACGGAGATTATTCCTGTGCTGATAGAGTATGGTGATGATTACATCATACCGGATACAGAATCGATTGCTGCAAACCCTCAGCTTCTGAATGCCTTTCTCAGAAGAGTCCAGCATATCATAATCGCTGGAGATGAACCTGATGAGCAGGAGAGAATCGTTGAGATAATAACCGGTTCATGGAGCGATCTCCCACTGGATTGCAAAGTACTCTCCCTGGAAGTACTGGGTAAACTCGGAATTGACGTAACAGGTGATATCCGGATAGAGGAGCTTTCGGATTCAGACCTCAGGGCTTCTGCCAGATACTGCAGCGAGCTTGGCAGAGAGTATGCGTTCACTGTTTCCGGTAACGAAACACCTCTCGAGAGGATCTATGCAGCTGCCTGCAGTCCGCCCGAAGAAGCCGCTGGTATGTTGTCCGATTCGGTATGGGCAGTACGCGCCAATGCAATGACCGTATGCGACCCTGCTGTTCTGGAACCGCTTCTGGACGATCCCATTGCTTATGTCAGACTTTCTGCCGCATTGGCCAGAAGGGACGCTGGATATCCTGATGGAATCGCGGCAGTAAGGGAGATAGCCCTTATTGAAAGCCCTGTGGGGTATATGGCAACAGAAGGGCTGGGTGCTGCCGATACACTTCTTCTGAAGGAATTCATGATCAGCGGGGAACCCGGACGTCGAATTGCCGTTCAGACCGCATGGCTCAGTGATTCACTGCCTGTGGATTCAATTGTCGAAGAAATATGGATCTCCGATCCATACTGGCTGGTCCCCATCACCTGGGCATGGCATCTTGTTGATATTTCCGATTCAATTCATGCGGAAACCGTTCTGCAGGACATCAATTCCCGTCGCTCCAGCTATACCGATACCGCCATGATAGATGAGTATGTGGCTGTATTGCAGAATCGTCTTGAAGGGGCACCGGAAGAGGAGAGTTCTTATGATTCCTCCTGGATTCAATATATCCTTCCGTTCAGTATAGAAACAGCGGTTCCCGATACGGTTATAATCAAAACGGACGCTGGAGATATCCTGGTGGATTTGTGGGGTGATACAGCTCCTGCTGCCTGCAGCGGTTTTCTCTACCTTGCCCGAAGCGATTTTTATGATGGGATCAGCTTCCACAGGGTGATTCCCGGTTTCGTAGCCCAGGCAGGCTGCCCCCAGGGTGTGGGGACCGGCGGGCCGGGTTACAATCTTCCCAATGAAAGAAGCGTTATGCATTTCGGCAGGGGAGTACTGGGCATGGCGGACGCCGGGCTGAGTACCGCGGGCAGCCAGTTCTTCATAATGCTTGATGACCATGGAAGACTGGATGGAAGATATACAGTCTTCGGCTCTGTTCTAAATACTGAATTCCTTGATGAAATTACAGTTGGCACAATTATCACAGAAATTGTGTTTACCGATGAATAAACCATTGCCGGCTCGGAAAGGTATGACATGACCCGAAATATTAACAGAATCCTTGTTACAGGTGCCCTCGGTCAGATAGGTTCCGAACTTACCGCCGAACTTCGGGAGCGGTACGGCAGGGACAACGTCATCGCATCTGATATAAGATCCGATGAAAGCAGTTCCGTCGCAAAGGGTGGCCCGCTTGTCATGCTTGATGTTACAGATGACAAAGCTGTTGAAAAGTCGATAACTGATTACAGGATAGACTCGATATTTCATATGGCTGCAATACTCTCCGCCACCGGAGAGGCAAACCCGCAGCTATGCTGGAAAGTCAACATGGATGGAACACTGAACATCCTGGAGGCTGCGAGGAAGAATGATCTGGTACGTGTGATAATACCCAGCTCCATAGCCGCTTTCGGCCCTGAGACGCCAAGGGAAAACACACCCCAGGAGACTATACTGAGACCCAAGACCATGTACGGAGTAACGAAAGTTTCGGGTGAGCTGCTCTGTGATTATTACGTACGAAAATTCAATTTAGACGTCAGAGGTCTTCGCTATCCCGGTATCATCTCCTCGGAAACCCTTCCAGGAGGGGGAACCACCGATTACGCAGTAGATATCTATTACAAGGCTGTTCAAGAGGGCAGATACACCTGTTTTGTGAAGAAGGACACGATGCTGCCTATGATGTACATGCCGGACTGCATCAAAGCCACTCTGGATCTTGCTGAAGCCGATTTCAGCGATCTTGTTCATTACAGCGATTTCAACGTGGGTGCGTTATCTGTCAGTGCCGGAGATATTGCCGAAAGTATCAGGAAGCATATACCGGATTTCAAGGTTGAATACGAACCTGATCACCGTCAGGCGATAGCAGATACCTGGCCTATGGGAGTCGATGATTCTGCCGCAAGAGAGGAATGGGGCTGGGAGCCGGAATGGGATCTTGATTCCATGACTGCGGATATGCTGGAGAAACTCAGAGCAAGACTCCTGTAAACCCGTTACAGCGGGCGTGCAAGAATTACAACAGCGCAGGCCTCGCGGTATTCACCGGTATCTTCAGCTCTTGAGCTCAGGTAAATGATATACCTTCCAACCGGAAGCCTTCCTCCGTTCTCTCCGGTTCCATTCCAGGTGATGATTTTCGATAAACCGCATATCTCACGATGGAGGAGCTGCAGAAGAAGCCTGCCCTGAATGTTGTAGATCTCCAGCGTAACTTCATTCTCCGGGTGCTGGAAGTTCATTTCTATTGTTAGAACATCGTCCCGACCGTCTCCGTCCGGGGAGAAGGGATCAGGGTAGTAATCCAGGAATTTACCGGAGCCGCTGCCCGAACCAGCGGAACAACTGTTTATGGCTCCGGGCGTGCCTCCGCTGGTGCAGCTGCTCCAGTTCGCGGACTCGTATCCGCTGAAATCCGGGTTCAGTTTCTCAAGGCTCACACCCGAAGAACCGCCCCAGTCGTCGTCGTATGGGACGTAATCCATCACACTGAGGGATGATTCCCTCAGCATCAGGATATCCGCCCATTCCATGCCCTGTTGAGTATTGTTGTTCAGTACAGGCCAGCCGGACGGCTGCAGGAGGGGGCAATGAACGTTCGGCCAGACAGTTCTGAAAGCGGATGAATCGGATACAATAACAGCGAAGCTGTCCGGCTGTATTGTAATACTGTCGCTGCAGAAAATGAAACGATCCTTTGAATCCTCAAAGGTCCAGCCGATGATCTGGACGGGGTTTGAAGATCTGTTTACTATCTCCACCCATTCAGGGTCGCCGGCGGAGGGGCTGTACATTATTTCATTGATTAGAATCGGACCCGGCTCGTTCCAGTCGCACGATACTGCATCATCGGCGGGAAAGGAATCGTCCTCGCATACAGCCAGTGCGATGAGATGCATTTCTCCGCTGCACGAATTCCATTCACAATCAGCCAGAAGTGTATCTCCGGGGGCCAGAAGACCGCAGACGCGGCTGCATATGAGTTCTGCGCCGGATGGTGTGCCGCTTTCATCAATATCTTCGTAGAAATGAACAGTCATACTGTTTGCGGGTATGGTATCCGTTCCTGAATTAGTGAACGCTGCGATGAGTTCAGCAATCTCCCCTCCGGGACCCATGGGCGGTGAACATTCCATTCCCGCAGCAGTGGCGTTCACTCCCTCTATGAAAACGGGAGGGGGGCTGCCGGGTGACGGGCCTTCGGGTGATGCGAACCAGTTGTTTTCGCAGTCAGGTTCTTCCGGATGCTTCCGCTGAACGCTGTTGTCTTCACCCGGGTCGAATGGGATTCCGTCAAGTTCATCGTCATCACGGTTCAGGGGGTCATCGTGATCCAGAGGAGTTCCATAGGTGGACATCACATCGGCTGATGCTGTACCTGATGATGAATAAAGAGTAATGGGATCATTCTGCGACAGGCCGTCTCCCAGAGTGGTGTTAGCTGTGGTGAGTATGACAGTTCCGGCAGGAAAATCGTAGGGCTGAGCGCCATCTGTATACTCCCGGTCAAGGATTACTGCATAGCAATCCTGCAGAATGTAGGGTGATTCCAGTGCGTCCGGGTCCGTCAGAGATCCGATTTCATCGTTCCACTGCATAATCTGGTCGAGAGCGTCGCCGTCGGTGAAGCGGCATCCGGAGATTTCAAAGACACCGGGTCCAGGGTAGTATATCTCGATGTATTCGTCATGATCCTCTGCGGATGGATTACAGAGAACTTCGGTCACAATCAGTGGAATGCCTTCTCCGCAGCGGAAGCTCTTTAAAAGGACATCGTTCTCCGGCACCATATCTCCTGGAAGATAAACCCCTGCAGCTGCAAGATAGTACCCCTGTAACGGGGCATTTACCGTTACGGTGACGGTATCTGTCCCGCCGGGATATATGGAATCGGTTAATACAATGCAGCATACTTCATCGGGTTGTGCAAGTGAATCTGCGTTCGAATCAATGAAGATGGTCACTTCAAACCCGCTTGCTGCGGATGTACCACGGTTCGACACCACCGATGCTATCTGCAGGGGCTGCCCTGGAACGGGCTGGGCAGGTGTTAGAATGAGAGAATCGACTGCTGCGTCTGCCGTATCGGCGAATACTGCCGGGCACCCCGGTGTTCCTCCCTCGGGTGAAACCGCCCAGCAGTATTCCTCATCAGGAAGGTCTGAGGATTTTCTTTCTACACTGTGATATTCCCCCGGGTCAAAAGGTATACCGTCAAGTCCGTCATCGTCGCATAGAAGGGGATCATCGTATTGAAGAGGAGTTCCGTAGGTTGAAAGAACATTCACCTGAGAGGTTCCGTGCATGCTGTAAAGTGTCAGCGGATCGTTGCCCGTGAGTCCGTTGCCTATGGTTGTATTTTCAATGGTGAATACGAAGGTGGATTCGGCAAGGTTGTACTCCTGGGAACCGGAGATGTACTCCGGATCCATGATAAGACCGTAGCACCCTGCCGGTATGCAGCTGCCGTAAAGAGCATCGGGATCGATGAGAAGTGCTTCGGACCATTGGGAGATGCAGTCAAGGGCATCACCGTCTGTGAAACAGCAGCCGCAGATCGGGAAGATTCCGGGACCCGGGTAGTATATCTCTATGAATTCGCCAAGATCCTCATCAATCGGATTGCATAGGACCTCCGTAATCACCGGATTGACTCCGCCGCCCACAGCAAGAATGGATGATGCGAAATCGTCTTGCGGGTATTCATCCTCCGGGACGTCTGATAGAGCTGAGGGGAGGAACCAGCCCTGCTCGAGTGATAGAGAAGCGGTAAAAGTTTCCGAATATCCTGGTTGAAGAACGACAGCGGAGAACTCCGCAAGGATCTCATCAGGGGATGCGATGGAATCACACTGCTTATCGAGGAATAAAACCAGTGACCCTGAGGATGGAGCTGTGTTCCCGCTGCAGGTGAAAGAAGCATTGAGCTGGAACAACTCACCGGGTGATGGGTCGGACGGAACTGTCCATACACTGTCGCATGAGATGTTTAGAGTATCAGGAGGCGCCCCGGCATGGGAGCCGGGAGTTCCGCCTTCCGGGCCGGATGACCAGTAGCCTTCCTGGTCTGGAGAAGCCCATGGGAAACGTTCTACAGTTCTGCCCTCGCCCGGGTCGAACGGTATTCCGTCGAGTTCGTCATCGTCCCTGTTCTGCCAGATGTCCGAAGAGACAGGTGTTCCGTACGTGCTTACTGCATTGCTGTCCGCGGTTCCAGCCGGATTGAACAGAGTGAGAGGATCCGACGAAGCTGCCAGACCGTTACAGATCGAATGGTCTCCGGTAGTAAGTATCAACGTTCCTGCAGGTACCGAGTAGACCGGAGCATCCGGGTAATCCAGCTCAAAGAGCAGGGCAAAGCCGAAGGGGGGGATCGTATCTGTTCCGAGCAGCATACCTGTATGGGGGAAAGGCCCGTGAACACCCTCATTCCAGGGCAGCAGTTCATCAAGGGCGTCGCCGTCGGTGATTGTATACCCATTCAGGCAGAGGGGTTCTGAGGATGGATTGTATATCTCTACGAATTCACCGGAAATTTCGAGAAGCGGATTCGAAGCGATTTCCGTTATTACGGGAGGCTGCGAAATCAGTGTGAACAGAAGGATTGCATTAAATACCATATCTCTCTGAGTTTATCCATCAGAATCATCATCTGTCAAGTTCAAGGCAGAATCTGCAACCCGGATTCTGATGCGGGGTCAGGGAGATATCCTCTGAGGTATGCTGGTAAGGGGATTCAGGGGTAAGTGCTTTTCACTAAGTGCCAGAAAGTAAAAAGATTGCAGGCATCAAGAAGAGTTCATAAGGCAGATTTCCAGGTTTGAAGACCGTCTATTAGTGGAATATTGCTTTAAAGGATGGAGCAAGTATCGTTACAAATGAGATTGCTTATGAATACTCCATATTATTCTGGATTCAATCCGCTGTCAGGCAATTTCTTCCCGCTGCTTTGCTCTTGTACATAAGAGCATCTGCTCTTTTCAGCAGGCTCTCAATAGTGTCATTATCCTTGATAAGTGTAGCTCCGATGGAAACAGTGACAAAGAGCCTTCTCTCTTCATGTATTATGTAGGAAGATTTGATCAATGAGCGAAGCCTGTTACCGATCAGTTCAAGATCGTTAATATTTACATTGTGAATGATCCCGATAAACTCTTCGCCTCCCCACCGTCCGTATAGATCAAACGGCCGCGCATTGGCTATGAAAGTATTCGAGATGAATTTCAGAATATCATCACCTGCAATATGACCGTGAATATCATTAATACTCTTAAAATAATCGATATCAATGAACAGGATGCCAAATGCTGAATTATACCGCTTATGCTGTTCCAGTCTGTTCTGTATTTCTCTTTCGATAAAACTTCTGTTCGGCAATTGGGTTAGACTATCGAGAAGAGCCAGCTTTTCGAGCTCTATGACTCTCAATTCATTGGCTGCCTGATCTTTGATCTTCGTAAATAATTCTATCCCGCCGATGATGTTGCCGTCTTTGTCAGTTAATGTACTGACACGGATGGAAACAGGTACCCTGTGACCGTTCTTGTGGTGAATATAGAGTTCGATTTTGCGAGGTTTTCCATCCAGAATGGTTGCATCAAGAGGGCAGCATGTCCCGGTGCAATAACTGTTGCCGTCACTGTCGACATGAGTCAGTATATGATCGGAACAGGATTTTCCAACGACCTCTTCGGCGGTGAATCCTGATATCTGCTCAGCAGCTTTGTTCCAGTATGTTATAACTCTGTCACGGTTTACAAAATACAGACCGTCGTAGAGGTTATCGATGATCCTTTCAAAGGAATCAATTTCTAAGCTCATGCAACCATCCTTAAATCTTGTTCAAATGTTGTTATTTTAATTGCTGATGTCCAGGATGGTTTCCACAATTGACTCAAGTCCTCCCGTTTGCCAGCCCAGGGGGGAGGCTGTAAGAGGTATTTCCAGTGTGGTTGTGAAATCATACGGCAGGTTGATGGTTACGAAGGCTCTGGCGGTGCTTTGGGATGAATGTATGCTGTCTATTGTCATTGTGCTTCTGTTGATCGTGTGATGGTGTTCGGGGGATGATATGAGTATTTCAAGGACAGCAGTGCTGTTCCAGAATTCGATCTCATTGGGAGCGGCTTCCAGGCGGAAGGAGGCGAAAAGCTCTCCGAGCTCAAGAGGAGTGAGTGTTTTCATTTCGTCGAGATATTCATTGCAGATCTGAAGGACGTTTTCCGAGCAGGCCGGAGTGAGAGTGCTCAGAAGAATGTGAGGGGAACCATCCTGAATAGCGCTCCAGGTGTCCAGTATTGCCTCTTCAGGTGTATTCGCGCTAAGAAGCGTCAGTGTCAGAATGATCCCCTGCAGCATGATCTACTGTATTATCTCGTAAGTGACAGATACTTCAACAGTGACAGAATAGGCTCCCGGTGTTACCGGTGGTGATTCGGCGTAGTATCCAAGACCGCCGCCGTAATTATCGTAGGCCATTCCGGAGGTGGGGTAGTAGTTTGTCCATTCACTGATGCTGGTTATTTCGCCAAGTGTTACTCCAAAGCTGTCCGCCAGCTGTTCGGCCTTATCCCTTGCATGTTCAGATGCCCTGTTTCTGGCTTCCTCGTAGAGAGAAGCTGTGTCCTCAACGTAGAAGGAGACTCCGTTGATGGAGTTGGCCCCTGCGCTTACGACAGCCGCGAGCACATCACCTACGGAGCTTATATCCCGGATATCCGCCTTTACGTAATGAGTGACTACATACTCCATTTCACCGGTGTACTCGTAATCGTAATCGTCCCATATCTCCTGAACCCAGAGGCTGTAGCTGGTTGTCTGCATGTCAGCACCTGCTACACCTTCGCCGCGGGCTGCGGCCATCGCGGATTCGATAAGCTGTGCAGCATCGTTAACGGCAACGGCTGGTTCTGACCTTGTAATATTAACGCCGAATACCACCGATGATACGTCAGGCTCCGCGCCTGCGGTGCCCGATCCTGATGAGCTTATTGTGGCCGGATATTCATAGTAATCCTGTCCCATCGCCATACCGGTCATCGCAGTGATGACCAGAAGCAGAATAATACCGGTTCTTTTCATGTCTGATTCCTTTCATTTAATGTAGCACACCTGTTCGTGCTTCTAATACAATTTCAGTGGTGAAGTTATTCCCCGATTATCTTCACCATAACACGTTTGCGGCGACGTCCATCGAATTCACCGTAAAAGATCTGTTCCCAGGGACCAAGATCCAGCTTTCCATCGGTAACGGCCACAACTACTTCCCTCCCCATTATCTGCCGCTTGTGATGAGCATCTCCGTTGTCTTCACCCGTTCTGTTATGTCTATATCTGGAAACTGGCTCGTGTGGTGCAAGCTGTTCGAGCCACTCGTCGTAATCCTGAATGAGGCCCTGTTCATCATCATTGATGTAGACACTTGCAGTTATATGCATTGCGTTTACAAGGCAGAGACCTTCCCGTATACCGCTTTCCCTCAGTTCCCGCTCGACATCCGGTGTGATATTGATATAACCTCTCCGATCCGGAGTGTTGAACCAGAGGTATTCTCTATGTGATTTCATATCTGCTCCCAGTCAGGTAAAACCTCGTTATCACCAAGTATATCCTTTTCCAGCATTACAAGTTCCCACCCGGGGTTGTACATGAGCTTCTCTGCTCTATCCAGTTCTCTTTTTACTCCTGCAGGACTGCCTGAAACGAAAACAGCGGTCAGCCATGCACGCTGAATCAGGTTTGCAGGACCAACCTGGGCAACAGTGAATCCCATATTGGAAAGCCTGTCTTTGAGAGAACGCAGATGCCCCCTTCTGTCTTTGAGCGTTCTGCACCCCCTGAAGAAGAATTCAACCCTGATGATGCCCAGGTAGTAGTCAATTTTCATAATTCCGGATGAACGTAATCGATCCCAGCTTTTACCGCCATATTCACTCCCGGTAAATACGATTGATTCCAATAAGAAGATAATACAAGGATGAGTTGAAGCAATCCGGCTCTATTTGTGTTCAGGCTGGAGAAAGAGAGTGGTAAGAGGGGTATATGGCCGGAAATCAGCTTGTCAGTATCTCCGGAAACTCCAGGATAAAATCTCTGATCTCATCTCTCACTCTGCGGTAGTGCGCAAGGACTTCGTTCTCGGTTGCCGCATTCTCTGCAAGCCGGGGGGGGTCGTCGAACCCTCTATGAATGATTTCGGTCTCAGCTGGGAAGTAAGGGCAGTTCTCGTTTGCATGGCCACAGACTGTTACTACGTAATCGAATCTCTTTTCATCAAGCTCATCAACCGTTTTGCTGAGATGATTGGATATGTCAATACCGATTTCGCTCATAACCTTCACTGCAATCGGGTTGAGACCATGCTTTGCAATACCTGCTGAGAAGCACTCTATACCGGTATAACTCAAATGTTTACAGAAACCTTCAGCCATCTGGCTTCTGCATGAGTTACCTGTGCAGAGAAAAAGTATCTTGATTCTATCAGACATTTTTCATTTTCTGATTTTCGGTTTTAACATAGCGGCACTCACCACCCTGAATCCATCTGCAGGTAGGATGTGCGGGAAACATACCGGTTATCGGTGCGGGGAATGATCTTACTCTTCAAGCTGGAGGAAGACTGCCGCAAGAGGAGGAAGGGTCAGACTTACCGAGTGCGGGAGGTCATGCATGCCGTAGGGCTTTGAGTGGACTCTTCCGAGATTCCCTGTGCCGGAACCACCATAGATATCTGAGTCAGTGTTAAGGAGTTCGATGTATGTACCCTCTTGGGGTACTCCAATAAGGTAGTTCTCCCGTACGACAGGGGTCATGTTGAAAATGCACACAACCGGGGAGCCTTCACCGGGATTTCTGAGGAACGAAACAACCGTTGCCTGCTTATCGTTGAAGTCTATCCATCTGAAGCCATCGGGACTGCAGTCGAGCTTGTGAAATGCGGGGTTCCGCATGATTATCAGATTAAGATCACCAACAAAAGTTTTCAGTCCGGAGTGCTCGTTGTACTGCAGGAGTTCCCAGTCAAGTTCGGTATCGTGGTTCCACTCGTTCCACTGCCCGAATTCGCTGCCCATGAAGAGGAGCTGTTTTCCAGGATGAGCCCATTGGTAGGCTAGAAGGAGCCTTAAATTAGCGAACTGCTGCCAGCTGTCTCCAGGACACTTGCCAAGGAGGGATGATTTTCCGTGAACCACCTCATCGTGTGAGAAGGGCAGTACGAAATTCTCACTGAAGGCATAAAGGAGTGAGAAGGTAAGTTTGTCCAGGTGGTGCTTTCGGTGAACAGGCTCCAACTGAAAGAAGCTGAGCGTATCATTCATCCAGCCCATATTCCATTTGAATGTGAAGCCGAGTCCTCCATTTTCAACGGGTGTTGTGACTCCGGGCCAGGCGGTGCTCTCTTCAGCTATGGATATTGCTCCCTGAAAATCCTTAACTATCAGGGAGTTAAGTGTTTTCATGAACTCTATCGCGCCAAGGTTCTCTCTTCCCCCGTATTCGTTCGGTATCCACTCACCATCCTTGCGGGAGTAGTCAAGGTAGAGCATTGAGGCTACGGCATCGACTCTCAGTCCGTCGATATGGTATTTATCCAGCCAGAAAAGCCCGCTTGCTACTAGAAAGTTTCTGACTTCTTTTCTGTCATAATTGAAAACAAGGGTGTTCCAGTCGGGATGGGT
>QNDS01000017.1 GCA_003644925.1 Candidatus Fermentibacterota bacterium | reverse complement strand
TGATGATAAGGACAGATCTTTTCAGCAGAGCAGGCGGGTTCAGGGATGACTTCTTCATGTACTACGAGGACGCCGACCTCTGCAGAAAGGTTGTTGAACAGGGTTACTCGGTCGAAGTCCTTCCATCTGAGATCGTTCTGCACAACGTGGCTTCGGGAAGCGGAGGGGAACTTTCGAAGATCGCCATATACTTTTCTGAGAGGAATAGAATAGTTTTATCCCGCGATATGCTGTCTCCTCTTATGAGGTTCACTTTCATGGTCTACAAAAGCGCTGTTCTGCTGGTGCTGTCCCTGAAATTCCTATGGCAGGGTCCAGAACTGATACCGTGCATCTGGCGGGGATACTTCGATGGTCTCACCGGAAAAACCGGTTATTCGAATGTGATTGACAAGCTCCTTTGACAGAGATCTGTTCAACTCTTTCCAGAACGGGCGTATTAGTTATCTTACCAGCGTTCGTTCTGTTGAAGTGCTGGTCTTTGCAGGAGAGGTATGGATGATCTGCAAACACTGCGGCAGCAGATACCCCGGAAGAACAGTCGGGTTTGGGATACTATGCGAGAAATGTGGAGAATATCTCCATACATGTTTCAACTGCGCCCTTTACAACTCGAATGCAGAGAGGTGCAGATCGCATACCACTGAAGCGGTCAGCGATAGAAGAGGGAGAAATTACTGTGAGGAATTTATACCGGATACACGTACTGCAGCGGGACCGGATTCAGTGAAAGATAAAATCGCTGACGATTTCAAAACTCTTTTCAGAGTGGACGGAGAGTAAACTATTTCAGTCGATACGCGGAAAACAGGAGCGCTTTCCGATAAACTGAAGGATATTTCAGAATGCACTCTCAGTTTCAAAGGAGCGCTTGTACTGCTTGTACTTACAGCTGTTTACTTCGTCTGCTTCTATTTCCTGCCCCAGAAGATGCGTTATCTGGTCATTGCAGGACCAGTTCTTATCGCTGTATTTCTGCTCAAATCAAAACCCGGCCACTGGCTTCCTCTGTTACCCCTTCTTTTCATGGCAGGCGGACTAACACTGCATATGGGTGTGTTCGAACCCGCAGTTGCGACTCTGGTTATAATAATGTTCACATTTTTCTACATTGCCGACAGAATACTTCGGAACAAAACACTGTTTGTACCGTCTCCTTACCTTTTCTTCATCTTCATTGCGATTCTTATTCAGGTGGTCAGCATATTCATTTCAATTCATGTACACGAACAGTACCAGTGGAACGCAATCCGAGACGGCAGCAGTCTCTTTCTGTTTTTCCCTCTTGCTGTGATCATACCCGCCATCTGCCGAACCGAGAAGAAGTTCAATCAGTTGCTGCGGGCCATACTTGTAACTCTACTGGTAGCCTCAACTATTGGTGTTATACAGTATATCTCGATCACAAGCTTTTCAAGAGTAGATTTAGGTCTCGGATATGTGTATCGAGGAAGAATTGCCAGTCTCTTCGGCAACGCCAATATATTCGCAGGATACCTTGAGCTGGGCATTCCCATCGCTATTGCTCTGTTAGTCACAGAGAAGGATATAAAGTGGAGGATCACAGCAGCAGTAGCGATAGTTCTCGGTATACTCAGCGTTCTGTATACTTTCTCAAGGGGGGGGTTGCTCGGCGTCTTTCTGGGTTGCGGAATAACTCTGGTGTACATTTTCAGATCCAAGGTATGGATCCCCATTCTTATAGGTATTCTGGCGGTGGTCCTGTTGGTAATGAGCGTTGGCACTTTTGAAAGACAGATGACCTTTTTTATGGATCCATCGGCACACCTTACGCAACCGACGATTCTTCACCGATACATTACCTACCGCGGGTTCATTAATCAGTTCACAGCGTCTCCTGTTACGGGTGTCGGATGGGGAGCCAGAGAGTTCTACTGGGGGCGGTCAATGCTATACAGCTTCTGGGAGGTAAGACACTGCGTGAGTAGAGAAAAGATAGTCACGTTTGGAGGACTGAACAGTCTTTTTCTCAACCATGCGGTGAAAGGAGGGATCGTATCTCTGCTATCTGTTCTTCTGGTGTTCGCAACGATTTACAAAGCTTTTTTCAGGGCACTCAAGAGAGGCGGCGGGGTATTGGCGGTTGCCATGTTCGCGGGAATATTCAGCTTTATGATCCATCAGATAATAGGCAACCAGTTGAGGTTTCCAACTGTCAATTCGCAGTTCTGGATTGTCACAGGACTGCTGCTTGTTCTTGCATCATCCGACCTCATCAAACAGAATGGAGAGGAACCTTTGAACCGACTTCAGCTTCCTGAATCCACAAAACAGGAGGACTCCCGGGAGAAGGGGAAAAATGTCCCGCATCCCTGAAGACGCGTACGTAATAATAATAGGGGCGATGAAAAGTGGAACCACATCCCTCTATTCTTACCTGGCACAGCATCCACTGATCTGTGAATGCAGAATCAAGGAACCGGAGTATTTCTCGCGGCACCAGAGTCATGGAGAGAAAGAAAAACGGTACGAGGATTTATGGGATTTTGAAGACTCTGTTCACAGGTATGTCCTTGATGGTTCCACCGGATACACTAAGTACCCCACGGAAAAGGACGTTCCTGAAAGGATCAGTTCCTACGGAATTTACCCTCAGTTTCTTTATGTCCTGAGAGATCCGTTTGAAAGAATTGAATCCCACTACAATTCCGGCCGCTTCAACCCTGACTGGAACTACTCCATTCTTGACGAACACCTGATAAATGTCAGTAATTACTATATGCAGCTTCAGCGGTTTCGCCAGTTTTTTCCCCGGAGCAGATTCCTGCTTCTGGATTTCAACCGGATGAAAACAGTGCCGGAAAAAGTGCTCAGTGAAATCTATGATTTTCTGCATCTGGATCATTCTTTTTTTCCTGATTCGTATCATCGGAAGAATGAAACCATGTACATCAGCAGGCAGGAGCTTATCTATAGAAAACTGATTAAAACCGTGGGAATCAACAAAAAAATACCCGAATCACTGAAAAAGCTGGGACGCAGAACTCATTCCCGTTCCGCTCCTGTTAAGAGGAAACTGCTTACAGAGAAAGAGAGAGAAAGAATTCATAGTATTCTTGAAGGTGATATGATAAAACTGCGGGACGAGTACGATTTCAATGTAAGAAAATGGGGTTTCGGAACAGATAACAGGCTATGATACTCCTGGGGGAGAGTCTTTTCCCGGGAACAGCTTTCGTTTAACAAAATCCATATATGTCCTGTAGGTTGTCGAACGGAGAAGTGCCGTTACCGCAATGTAAAGGATAATTCCGGGTACAATGCCAATTGACAGGCTGTAGATTCTGCTGGAGAGAGTTCCATTCAGGTCAACGGGGAATAATTTACTTGAAAGCACAAGGTATCCTATCATAACCAAGGTCGCCGCAAGAATTTTCAGATACTCGGGAATGAACACAGAACCGTTAATGCCTCCAAGTCTCTTACGCAGGAAATACATCTGGAATAAGGTTTTTGCCGTTGATGTCAGAGTGGTCGCCAGAGCAAGCCCCGCTATTCCCATCGGCTGAATGAGAATGATATTGAGAAGAATATTCGCAAGCACTGCCCATATTCCCAGAACAACAGGAATAACAGTCTCTTTTGTTGAGTAGAAGGCCCTTCTTATAAGCAGCCCTACTCCTATCTGGGCAAACCATGGAGAATAGAACGCCAGGGCATAACCAATACGCTGCGACTGTTCAGGACCGAAATTGCCCCTCTGGAGAAGGATGGATATAAGCGGTACCGAAAGAACCACAAGGATTCCCGAAGCGGGTACGGTATAATAGGATATGTACTTGATAAAACTTGCTAATTCATCTTTCAGTTTTTTAACATTATTTTCAGCGGCAATTTTTGCGAACGAAACCGTTGACAGGACGATAATTGGCTGAATCAGGACGATTCGTATCAGATTTCTAATTCGTGAGGCATAATCTATAGCTGTTACCGAGCTTGTCCTGAGAAATGAAGCCAGGACTTTATCTGCTACAGGACCGAGATAGCCGGTAATAACGCCTACTATGATGGGTACAGCAAGTCTTATCATTTCCCTGAAATCACGATCCCGCGGGTCAATCACCATCTGGTAATGCAGGCGGAGGCGCAGAGAAATAACGGCAGATATGGAGAACGACACCATTGCGCCTGCTACGCCGGAGATTGGTATTACCATAATACCCAGGCTTTTATGCCCGAGAAGGACAACTATGTATGAAACAACAATCTGAAAAACGCGGACAAAACTGACAAGACCAAACCTTTTTCCATAGATGATGAAGTTATGCAAAATTCCTTCGATGGAGTTAAGGAAGATCACAGGGAGGAATATTATCAGCATCTCGCCGGCAAGGGCAGCTGTATTCTTCTGTACTCCCGGACCGATGATTCCGACAACTGATGATCCAAATAGAAGCACAGCGCCGATAAGTATTGCACCCGATATGGACATCCAGTTGATAACTCTGCTGACAAGGCGATCTGCAGCTGCATTTCCCTTGTCGAGCACTACTCTTGAATAAATGGGCATGAATGCAGCACCGAAAGCAGTGGATATCACCTGCTGGAGAAGTATGGGAATCACCATGGCGATTGAAATAGCGTCTGTCTGCCAGGTAGTACCAAAAATCTGTGCTATTTCGGCGAACCTGAAATATGTAATAAGAGCGATGAGAAGATTCCCGACCGAAAGAAGAGAGAACCCCGCTCCCTTGCCCTTTACACCTCCCAGCCAGTTCAGGACTTTTTTCAAGAAATTCCTTTCATGTATATGTTCCTGAGAATATGATCAGACGTCTCCGAAAATAGTCCTGCTTCGACAGAAACCAATATCCCACCGGATATTATACGTACTTTAAGCTTATTGTGATAAATACAGTATGATCAACCCAGCGCCTTTTCATAGACATCAAGAGTTTTAAGAGCCGTTTTCCTCCAGGAGAAACAACAGGCTCTCTCAAGTCCCCTCCTGGACAGCTCACCTCTTAAATCATCATTGCGACCAAGGACATTGATTCCATTTGAAATCGAGTCAACGGACAGGGGATCTACAAGAAACGCGGCGTCTCCTGCTATTTCAGGCATTGATGAAACATTTGAAGTTATTACCGGCGTACCGCACGCCATGGCTTCCAGTATAGGGAAACCGAAACCCTCAAGGATCGAGGGATAAGCAAGGAACTCTGCGGAAGAAAGCAGAGCCGGGAGGTGGTCATCTTCAACATATCCTGTAAGGTGTATTCTGTCTCTATTGGGATGATTCGAGATAAGCTCAAGCAGCTTATCATACTTCCATCCCAATCCGCCGGTGATAACGAGGGAATGCGGGATGCTGGAGCACGAAAGGGCAAAGGCTTTCAGGAGTCGCTCAATATTTTTCCTTGGTTCCAGTGTACCGAGAAAGAGCAGGAAACGTGATGGAAGATCGTACTTCTGTCGAACGGATTCAAGGGCATCCTCACATGAAACCCGGCGGAATCTGTTGGAGATACCCAGATGAATAACATGAATCTTATCTGCTGCTTCGGGAAACAGTCTCTTAAGTTCTGAAGCGGTGAAGAACGAATCGGTCATTATCCGGCGAGCTTTGCGAATATGCGCAGGAAAAAACCTGCCGGACAAAGCGGACCTGAAGCTGTGAACTCCGGGATTCGTGTAGTTCGATATATCATGCACGGTTATTACCCCTGGAACAGGAAGAATGAACGGCAGAGGATAGACGGGATCATGGAAAAGCTGAATATCGTCTTTTTTCATTTGCACAGGCAGACCTATCTGATACCATAACTGCATATGCGGCGAGGGGAAGGTTACTTTGACCGTTCTGAACCTGTCTGGTAGATCCAGATTAAATGGAATAGGTCTGTTGGTGTACAGAATGTACTCATTCCCATTATCAACTTCTGCGAGAGCCTCAAGAAGGTGAATGATGTAATTTGGTATTCCAGCCTTCAAAACCGTCAGAGGAGAAATCTTCATGCCTATTCTCATAGAATTTAGTGCCTTTTTTAAAAAACATTGCCATGGGTTCAATCTAACATTTTTAAACGTAAATATAACATTACCGTTACACAGGTGTTATCGACCCCCTGGTATTGGAGAAACAGAATAGCTGGCATACAGGACTTCAGTCCAGTGTTTCGGTATATATCACCACAAACCTCAGTATTAACTATCGTAGTTCAAAGGAATTTATCTCGTAATTCCTGAAAACTCAAGAGTTTTCATAAAGGAGTAATCATTTCTTTGTGCAATGATCTTTTCAGACAGGACTCCAGATGACAACTTCTGTAATAGTCCCAAACTACAATGGTATTGATTTGCTCAGAAATTGCATTATCTCTCTTCTCAATCACGACAGAGTTCCTGATCAGATCATCGTAGTAGACGATGGTTCATCAGATGGTTCTGCTGATATTGTCAGAGACGAATTTCCGATGGTTACACTGATTGCTCTTGATAGAAATACCGGTTTTACAGGAGCTAACAACGCAGGACTGAACGCCGCAACCGGTGATTTTCTGGTTCTACTCAACAATGACTGCATTGTAGAGGATGGATGGCTGACGGCACTCCTTGGTCGTATGGAAGATCACAACGTTGCTGCAGTTACAAGCTCAATGAGAAATATCGGGGACATAAATGTGATGGATTCTGCAGGGGGCGAGATAGACTGGATGGGCTTTTCAAGGGACACAGGCAAAGGTGAACCGGCATCGAAGCATACTGCTTTCATGGAAATACTATACCCCTGCGGAGGTGCTGTGATGATACGCCGCAGTGCGCTTCCGGACAGCTCAAGACTATTCTGGAACAGGCTTTTTGCGTATCAGGAAGACTTGGACCTCGGTTTTGAGTTGCAACGATCAGGTTGGAAAGTTGTATTTGAACCTGAAGCCGTTGTAAGACACATGCATTCCGCGACAACAATCAGAGGGAGTTTCTTTCAGGAATACAGCTGCGTACGCAACCGCTTGCTTGTTCTCAGAAAACATTTTGATGCAGAAACATTCAGGAAACTGCGTCCCTATTTCATAATTTGGCAGAGCTTCTGGTTTCTTCTCAGTATATTCAGAGGAAGATCTACCCTCGCAGAGTCAATACTGAAAGGTACACATGATGGGCTTAAAATGCCTGTGGAAACCTTTGATGCGCCAATTTCAGTTAATGAAATTTTCATCCGGTATGCAACTTGCTTTGATTCGGCAAATCCCATAAAGAAATATTTCTATAAAAGGGTCAAGGAAATTATTTCTCACCGGAATGCTTGAAAAAAGGAAAGATTCTTAAAAACACACGATACGCTGCGTACCCTATGCCTTTATCAGTCGAGATTTCGTGGAAGATTTTTCTGAGGTATGCAATACTGTTTAGTCGGGGTATCGTCGAGGTTCCAATAGGATTTGTTTTAGTACGTGATGGATTCCTGCACCAACTTACAAGAGGTTGAAACAAATTCTCTGAGGAACCCTCTGCAGAACACCATTTTTCCTGATTTTCAATGATGTTCTCCGATAGATCCGGTGACGAAATGAGTTGTAAAAACGCCTTTGCCAGAGCTGCGTGATCCTGCTGTGGAACAACAATTCCAAGGCCATGGCTCCTGATATTTTCAGATATTTCTGCGCCATCAGTGCATACTACTGGAATTCCCCGTTTGATCCAGTCGAGAGTTCTGGTTCTCGCTCCAAGAGTTGTTTCCATTGAGGGGAGGTCTGTATACACTGCAGCGGATGCTGTTCTGTAGACTTCCATTAATTCATCATAAGGAATCCATCCATGCAGCGTGAATCTTTCACTGAATCTGGATTTTTCAATCATTTTTCTGAAATTGTCGTATTTCGCAAGAGAAACGGGGACTCGTCCGCCAGTGGAAATGAACTCTATGCTTTTATCCCTTTCCATGGCTGATTCCAGGGCATTGAACAGAGTAATCTCATCAAACCATAGATTGAATGATCCGGTTGATATTATCCTGAATCCCGTTGAGGATTTGTCATTTACTTCAAAAACTCCCATTGAACAGTGTGGAATGGGGCTCACAGGAATGAATTCAGAGGACCGTTTTCCCATCCGACCGAGAAGGAGAAGCTCTCCTCTGACGGCAAATGCTTGTCGGCGGGAAGGGGTAGAAAAAGCGTCCCCTCTCATGAGCAGGGTGTTTTCAAGAGCAAGTATCCTGACAAGTCGCTCTCCACTTAAACCATCATCATTTCCCAGAAGTAGAGTCTCTGCCGGATGCGTTCCATTCATGTCTATCCATATCGGTAGATCCGGATTTGCAATTGCGACAGCCTCTGCGTGAAATGGGCTGATGGTAACAATACAGGAGAAAGACCTGTCTACAAGAAAATGTTTTATCTCAGCGGCTCCCCTGGTTCCTTCTGATGGAGATAGTACTGAAACCCTGAATCCCGCTGTCTCAAGAGCGTGTCTGAATCTAGCTGTTCGCGCAATGCACGCTCCGGTACCGCTGGATGCTGAGCTTGAACCATCATCTCCTACAAGAAGAATATCTTTCATGAAAGCACTTCTTCAAGGGCTTTGAGGGTCATATCTGCACAGTTATCCCATGTTAGAATTCCCGAAAGCCGGGCTCTCTCGATCTGCTGGTCTGCTGTAACTCCTTTTTCAAGACAAAGCATTATACCGGACGCTACAGATTCGGAGTTGGATATGTCTATCATCCAGGCGGCCTTACCGAAGTATTCCTTGATTGCAGAATTGTACGGTGCTGCTACAGGAAGATTCCACGAAAATGCTTCTGGAACCATAAAACCAAAACCCTCGTAATGAGCAGTATGAACCAGACAGGCGGCATTACTGTAAAGGTCAGCGAGTTCAGACCCCGAAACATAACCGGTAAATGTTACTTTATGAGAGATTCCGAATTCCGATGCATACCCAATAATCTCTTGAGCCCTGAAGCCCATACCTCCTGCTATGACGAGAGGCGGAAGAGAATTATCATGAGATGATTCAAGAATACTGTATGCGCAGAGGAGGGTTTTGTAATTCTTTCTTGGCTCTATCGTACTAACTGCCAGAATGTGCTTACCCCCGGGGACGTGATCCGGCCTGTAAGGAAAATGATCGGTTCCAAGAGGGGTATTGAACACCCTGTCTTCGATATGTGGAAATTCGTTCAGCAGATCATTCTTAGTGGTTAACGAATTTGTTGTGATAACATCCGCACGAGCAGCTGCCTGTCTGATCCGTTTCCTCCATGCGGCAGTATCATCCTTCCTCTTCATTTCCGGATACATAAATGGGCCCATGTCATGAACCATAACCGCCTGCTTTATAGGAAGAAGGGTCTTTATCATAGTAGTACCCGGGCACAGGATCGCGTCCAGACCAGCTTTACGAAACCGCCATCCGGGCCAGTAGAAATCTGTAATTCTCCTGAATTTCGGGAAGAAAATTTCTGGTACACCAACCGAATTCAGAACATCCGCATAGCTTGTGAGTTTACGGTTAATCCACAATTCAACAAGAGAATTCTTTTGCTTAAGCGCTTTTGCTATTTCAACTCCGTAACGTCCAACTCCTGTAGGATTACCGCCGAAGTTTGCATATATTCCAATTTGCATACTGAAAACATAATACAGTATTAAAGCGAAGAGTATTTCCAGCGCGATCACGTCGCTTACCCATGGTAAAGGCCGGTGAGTTCAACCGGGAGAAAACCGTACGGAAAACGCTTGAAGTGTATACCCATGTAATGCTGGAGGAGAAGATTTGAATGAAGATTCTTGTGGCTTCATCAGGTACAATTCCCGGTTATTCCGGCGGTTGGACTACAACTCTTGACCTCCTGGGAGACGACCACCAGGCAATGTACGTACTATTGAACGCAAAACTCGGCCTTCACAGCATGGAAGGGGTGAAGTGGCTGGGATTGGGTCTTGGGCGAACAGACGGGACTGTTTCCCTTCTTCCTCGCCGTCTTGCTGGACAGCTCAAAAAGGTCTTTGCTCCATCCGCTGTAAGGTGGGCATTCAGGAAATTCAACGCGGAATTCATCATGTGCCTGGATGAAGACATAGGTTTCCTGGTTCAGAAAACCGGAATCCCCTACGCTATGAGATTTCACAGGAAGGTTGAACCATCTGTGATCGGAGCTCCGCTTGAGAATCTTCTGAAGGGAGCTCTTTTTGCCACAGCCACGCCTGGGGCGGATGTTCCCGGAGTGGAGGTGATTCCGCACAACCAGGATCTGTCTCGTTTCAGTTTCGCTCCCGCAGCAAAACCCGAGCGGGCCCTGCTCCTGACCTGTATCAACGAGGTTCACGAACCCGACCTGTTTATTGAGGGGATCTGCCTTTCCCGAAATATGAAGGGTGATATCATTGGAACAGGTCCGCTCAGGAACAGGATTAAGAAAGTCTGCCTCAGTACCGCCGGAAGGGTTCGGGTTCTGGATCCTGTTCCAAGGCTGCAAGTAGGGCAGCTCTCAGGCAGATATCAGGTTGGGGTTGCTACAATTACCAGGCGCGACAAAATCGTCTATCAGATGAAAATCAACATGTACCTGGCCTGTGGGATGCATACCATGGTCAAACCCTATACTCACATTGTAAAGGAAGCTCCCGAACTGGTTGATACCTTCTCAACACCCCGCGAGCTTGCAGACAGACTTGATGAGACCGAAGAGAACTGGAGGGAACTTGAACCCAGACGGAGAAAGGCGAGGGAATGGGTTCTGAAGAACTATTCAGTAGAGATTCCCAGAAGGAGATTCAAGGAGATATTGAGGGAAACATTCGGCGATAATATTTAGATCGAGCATTCCCGGATTGATTCGGAGAGCGGAGGAAGAAATTTACATTACTGACAGAATTGCCTATCTGCGCCTTCAGAAAACCGGCAGCTCTCACGTATTACGTGCACTGAAGATGGTTTGCCCCGGCCGACAGGGAGAAATGCATGGAAGACTCCCCGAATCCATTCTGCACAGCGATCGCGTCATAGCAGCATCGGTAAGGAATCCCTGGGATTGGTACGTGTCCGTCTGGGCGTACGGTTGTGATGGAAAAGGAGTGCTTTTCGATAGACTTACCGAGCCGAGGAAACTACTGGGACACGGTTACCGTTCGTCTATCCTCACGGGAGTGTCTAATTTACTGTATGAACTGTGCCGGTCCCGTCGTATCTGGCGGGAGACTTACTCCGATTCCTCATCCCCTGCTTTGTTCAGGCGGTGGCTCCAGGCCCTGCTGGATCCGGAGAAGAGCCGGGTACTGGGTGAGGCTTACTGCAATTCCTCTCTCAGCCGGTTTTCGGGTTTCTATACTTACCGCTACTGCCACCTGTTCCATAGCACCGTAGAGCATCTTTATGACGGAACTATTCATAACCAGGAAACACTCCGAGAGGCTGAGGCAAGGTTCAATATCATCCAGCACATGTTACGAATGGAAAAGCTGACAGACGGGATCCTCGAATTGTTGAAAAAAGCCGGAATAGCTATTGACAGAGAAACCACGAAGAAGATCATGGAGATGAACCGAACCAATCCCTCTTCCAGATTAAGGGATACCAGTATCTATTATGATCACCAGACGACGGAACTGGTTCGGGAGCGTGAGGCTCTGATAGTAGAAAAGTACGGTTACAGATCGCCAGAGATAGAAGCGCAGTGAATTCTTCTACAATTAATTTTCATTACTGTCCGGTTACTGATTTAACAGGTCGAGTTTTTCAAGGGAGACGATTCTCCATTCTCTGCTGTCATCACCGGGAAGTACTACCATGTCTCCGATGGTTTTCCCGAGAAGAGCATTCCCAAGGGGAGCCATGTAATTGATCCTGCCATTTTCCGGGTCTGCGTCCAGCGGGCCTACAACACAAACAGTCTGTACTGTCTCCGCTCCGCCGCTTTCCTGGAGCTGTATCTGTATGCCCGGGCTGACGGTATCAGTAGTGATCTCATCGGTCGGATATTCCCGGTACATCTGAAGTTCTTTCATCCATCTGTTCTGTTTATCCAGCAGCAGATCCCTTTTCTCTATCGCCGCGGCGTATTCCGCGTTCTCGGATAGATCTCCGTGAGAAGCGGCCTCTCCGATGGCTTCAGCCGCTGCCGGTATTTCTATCTGCTTTAAGCGGAGGCAGTCGGCTTCCCGTTGTTCGATAGCATTTAAACTCGAGAAAAGCGTATCAGATTCCCAGAAACGTTTCTTTACAGCTTTCCCTATGGATGAGCTTTTTCTTCGCGATATTTCTCTTCCAAGAAAGAGACACAGACCCTCATTCTGGGCTGTGGCGCTGGTAATGAAACTGTCCAGGTAATTACCGAGTTTCCGGGAGTCTATCGAAGAGAGGTAACTGTCCAGTTCTGATTTCAGAGGGCCGGTAAGAAGACGGATCACTCTTTTCTGGGTGTCAGCGGAAGAAAATACCAGGTAATCGAGGAAAAGAGCAGTCTGATTCTCTCCAAGACTTTCGTCCCGCCTATCCCCTCGCGTGGCAAGAAATGTAAGGGTCCAGAGAAACCGATCTGTTTCAGCCGGCTTTGAAAGATAGTCTCCTATACATTCTGTAAGAAGTTCCGGGTCGGATTCTTCGAGGAAGGCAGCAGCATGTTCCCAGAGCGGGCGTCTGAGTCCTGACAGCAGATTTACTTTTTCACTTCGTTCGGTTCTCGCAGAGAAAAAGAGGTCGAGGTATTCCTTTCTGCATGCGGGAGATTGAATTTCCCCGAGAGCCCTCTCCGCTCTGGCTGAAGTATTTTCGAGGAAATCATACTTCATTCCGGAGAATGTTTCCGCCGTGCCTCTTTCGCTGAGAATCCAGCAGAGCTCGAACAGAGAACCTGTTTCCGGTGTGGAGATGCTGCCTACTTTTTCCAGCAATCCTGTCAGCCTGCCCGAAAAAGCGTCCCCGCAGGATTTCAATAGAGCCTTGATCTGCTTAACCTTTTCCCGGACGGGTTCTTTCTTCCGGCTGATTATCTTACCTGCCCGCTCAAGAAATTCCACATTTTCGTCCAGAAGAACGATACGGTCACCCAGATCGAGAAAACCGTCAGTTGAAGCCGATGTTTTTTTCAGTGTTTTCCATGCTTCCCCGACCGTGATTGCAGAGTTGGAGAAGAAAGTATGCAGATCCCTGATGCAGATCTCTCCGGGATTCTCCAGAGGTTCATCCGCCAGTCTGCGAAGAAATTCGGAAGGGGATTCGTTGAAAAGAGAGGAGAATTCTTCCATATTCCGCCAGGAGAGGACCGCAAGGGAACTGGATGCAATCGGTCTTGTGAATTCGAGGACAACGTTCAGTTTCATGTCGTGGTTCGAAGCCTTCTGAAAATCTATGGTTGCATGTGTCCGGCTCATCCTTGTGATCTGTCCGATGCCGAAGGTGCTGTGGTACAGATAACCGTCTTTGTTGTACTTCATGAGCAAATTGAAGGCTCGCCATGATGACTGTACATCGCCGTTTTCCTTCTTGAGCCCACTGAGTTTCAGAAAAAGCTCAAGAGGCTGAAACATCAGATAGTCATCTCTGAGCATTTCAAGAAGCGCTTTTCTTAAAGGCTCTGACCTTCGGAAAAGTACAGCCGCTTTAAGGAGGAAAGCGGAGAAGGCATCTTCTGCCCCGCTTTCCTTCTCGGTAATAATCAAATCGAGAAGCTCTGTGGCGAGCTCATGCTCACCATTGTTCTGAAGAATGGAGAAAGCATCGATCATTTCATCGTATGATACATCTCCGTCAAGGGTTTCAAGCAGCAGATCTGTCAAGGTATCGTAATCACCGGCACTTGCGGCATTGAGAATTTTAGACAATCTTCCTCCTGTCTATGAAGCGGTAATATACTGAGTAAATGGTGGCGATAGTACTGGCAGGAGGACAAACTTGGGCAAAAAAGACGAATCCGAAAAAAAACTCAACCGAAGGCAGTTTCTGGGAAAAGCGGGTAAACTTGGCGGAGCCGTTTTTCTTTCCTCCCTTGCTGGAAAAGCCCTTGCCGGTGACTGGGAACAGGGAAGGGAAGAGTTCTGGACCGACGGTACGTTCAGGCAGCACACCGTTGACGCTTCGAGGGAAGCTGATGGGATAATCAGAGCGTTGATCGATGGAACATGGGAGGAATTCTCAACGATAGAATTACCGCAGCCCTTTATGGACTGGAACCTGACCGGGCGCCTCGAAGTGCTGGAGAACATATCAATGATGTTCAGTGGAGAGGGAGGTTCTCCGCCTTCCCTTGCAGGACCTCACAACGCAGCAATGGCGACATGGGGCGGAAGCAGGGCGGACAGCAGACTCGAGATAAACAACGCTTTCAAGGGAATGGGCCTTTGCCCCGAGCGGTCGGTAATTAAGGAACTTATTGCCCGGATGGAGGAGTTAATGTCCGGGGGAATGGGACCGAGGATGCAGTATCTCATAGACCTCTATTCCGATGCCTCGAATTTTGATCTGGCCAAAATGATCTCGCTGGAGCTTTACAGTACCCCGGAATTCGAAACCCATACTTTCATTAATCTTATGGAACGCCCAACGACATCACTGGTGTTTCTGGATAGCAAATCGTACGAGGTAAGAGGTATTGGTCAGCTTGTAGCCCCCGGTGACACAGAAGCCGGAGATTACGCAAATGATATTGTGACATATACGAATATGGCTCACACCCTCTTCCACGGAGAGTTTCCGAAGCTGTATGCGGGGATTCTGGTCCATATAACAGCTGTGTTCGATAATACACCGGGTACCGGTCGCGGAGTGAGGATAGCCCCGCCGCTGGTCTAGAAACTGAGAACACCGTGGATATTGTAAGAATGCCCGATGGAACCCTCCCTGCAATGTACTTTGTGGATCTTGACGGAACCCTTCTGTCAACATCTTCTGAGAAGTGCTTTCTGAAACACCTTCTGAAAAAAGGGATACTTTCACCATCTGCTTTCTTAAGGTTTCTCTCCTTTTATCTGCGCAGCCCCGGACGGACAATCCGGGAGGGTAAGGGGTGGAACAGAAACTACCTGACCGGCATACCGCCGGAGGTGATAAAGCGGGAAGCGGCGATATGTGCGGGGGAGCTTCTTAAGAATTACCTTCGAGGCTGGACAGTCCAATCGATTCGCGAACTGAATAATAGTGGATGTGAAACGGTTCTCCTGTCCGCCTCTCTTGAGCAGATCGCGGCCGGCATAGCTGAGGGTGTTTCGATAGACCTCATCCAGGCAAGCAGCCCGGCTATTGTGAACGGCAGGTTCACCGGCAGTTTGAATGGTCTGCGTCCCTGGGGAAAGAACAAAGCGGAGCTGATGCGGAGAATCTGCGATCAGAGAGGGATCGAACCGGTGAACTGCGCAGCCGCGGGAGACTCATGGGCTGACAGGTTCATCATGGATAATTGCGGCTGTTCCGTTGCCGTATGCCCGGACGGCAGATTGAGAAAACTTGCCGTTCGCAGAAAGTGGATAATCGTGGAAGGAAGCCACACAAAATGGGCGTAGTAAAGGCTCTTGGGGCGTTTTCGGGCGGGCTGGACAGTATGCTTGCAGCCCTTCTGCTGAAAACGCAGGGCATAGAGGTGGAACTGGTCTCTTTCGCCAGCCCGTATTTTTCATCGGAAAAAGGACACAGCGGGGCCAGGCAGCTTAATCTTCCCTGGAGAGAGATCGATTATACCGCTGAAATGATGCTTCTGCTGAAGAACCCCCCGAGTGGATTCGGAAAGAACCTCAACCCCTGCATAGACTGCCATGCGGGGATGTTCCGGATACTGGGAGATATCGCTGCAGCAGAGGGTTACGATGTAATTTTCTCAGGAGAAGTAGCGGGACAGCGGCCCATGTCTCAGAATAAAAACTCCCTTAACCGGGTTGCCCGTCTATCCGGTTATCCAGAATTGCTTCTGCGGCCGCTCTCGGCAAAGCTTCTGAGAATTACCGATCCGGAACAGAGTGGACTTGTTAACAGGGATCTGCTGCTGGACTTTTCCGGAAGAAGCAGAAAACCCCAGATGAAACTCGCGGAGGAATACGGGATCCAGTACATCAATCCCGCTGGAGGATGCCTGCTTACCGATCCCAATTACTGCGGCAGACTGAGGACTCTCTTTGAGATCCCCGGATTGCTCACCGCACGGAACGCCAGATTGATAAAACATGGCCGGTTCTTCAGAATTTCGGGGGATACCATCGCCCTTGTGGGCCGGGACGAAAGAGATAATGAAGGGCTTGAATCCCTGGTTACGGATGAGATCACTTTTGCGCTGGAAGAGAGACCAGGCCCCACGGGAGTTCTTATAGGAGATCCAGAAATGCTTCCTGAACTTATCAGGCTTGTAGAGCAGTATGCGCGGGCCGGTAGTTCGTAATCCTTAATGAGAAAACAACCTTCCTTACTTGACATTCTCAAAAAAGTGAATATTTAATCCTCTTCTCAATCGAAGGGCACCATTATGACGAAGATCAAAAGACTGTTTCAGTAGTTCAGAAACCTCCTGCTCCACAGCGGGCAGACTTTGCTCAGTTTCAAGAACAGATATTGATCACGGGATAACCCGGTTTTTACAGGAATAATGAGATGCACTTTCACTTTGATGACACACATGATGATTCTTCGATCAGGAAAACGTCCACCTTTGGTGTTTTGAGGAAGATCTATCCCTTTTTAAGACCCCACAAGAAATCCTTTGCTATCGCAACAGTCCTGCTGTTCCTGTCCGTTGCGGGTGAGCTTATGGGGCCTCTTATACTCCGGATGGTGATCGACACTGCGATTCCCGACAAATCGGTTCGGGACATAGTGCTCTACTCCCTTCTGTTTGCCGGAACGTTCACGTTCGCCATGGTAATGTCCTATCTGCAGGTGATGATCACCACAAAAGTAGGGCTTTCTGTGGTTCGTGACCTGAAGGAGAAGGTTTTCAGACACATGCTCACCCTCTCCCTGTCATTTTTCGACAGTAATCCCACGGGAAAGCTCATGGCGAGAGTCGAAAGCGATTCAGAAAGGGTACGGATGCTGTTCAGCGATGTCTCGATGGCGCTACTCCGAAACGTGGCAATGGTTTTCGGTACTCTGGGGATAATGCTTGCAGCCGACGCAGAAATAACAAAATGGATCGTAATTCTATTACTGCCTGTGGCGCTGCTGACCGTGCCGGTTCTCAGGAAAATGAGAAAGCTCTACAGAAGGGTCAGGTCAGCCTACGCGCGGATATCCGGCTTCATAGCAGAATACGTGAGATCGGTTCCTGTTCTTCAGGTATTCGGCGCAACAGGGATGGCAGCGCGCAGAGTTCATTTAGAGGGGGAGCGGTTTCTTAACAGAGAAGTCAGGGCTTACTTCTGGGAGTATGGATTCTGGAGTTTTCTTGGAAGCTGCGAGATACTTGCTGTCATCGTTATTCTTCTTTCCGGCAGGGCAGGAGTTATCGCCGGTGCCGTCAGTGTTGGTACGGTTGTCATGTTCGTTGAGTATACAAGGCGGCTCTTCGGCCCGGTTGTGATGTTCTCCGAAACCCTGAACATGGTTCAGCGGGCTGCAGCTTCCGCGGAGAGACTTTTCGATATTCTTGCCACGGAAACACTCACACCGGACGGACATCTTGATGATGAGGATTTTCCCGGCGACTGGAAAGAGATCCGTTTTGAGAACATCTGGTTCAGATATCCCGGGGGCAAGTGGGTTCTGAAGAACATCAACTTTACTCTGACCAGGGGGACAATGGTTGCTCTGGTGGGTTCCAGCGGAGGCGGCAAAAGCACGATTGTGAGCCTGCTGATGAGATTCTACGAGCCTGCAGAAGGCAGGATCACCATCGACGGCATCGATATCAGAGAATTCTACCTGAGCGTCTGGAGAAGCAGGCTGGGGCTTGTTCTTCAGAATGTAAACCTGTTTTCAGGAACACTCTCTGAGAACCTGACCGTTTTCAGGGAAGGGATCCCGGTATCGAAGCAGATAGACGCTCTGAAGATTATAGAAGCCGAAGATATCCTTGAAGTCATTTCCGGGGGACTGGACGGCGCCATAAGCGAAGGCGGTCTGAATATTTCGATGGGCCAGCGCCAGCTTGTAAACTACGCCAGAGCTGTTCTTTCAGAACCCGATATACTGGTTCTGGACGAAGCTACTTCATCTGTTGACCCCGGAACGGAGAAACGGATTCAGAGATCAACAGATCTTATAGTGAGGAACAGGACCGCGCTGGTGGTTGCCCATCGCCTGAGCACAGTAACCCATGCGTATAAAATTCTTGTGGTACAGCACGGGGTAATAGCCGAAGAGGGGACACATGAAGATCTTCTGAGGCTTGAAGGGATATATGCCGGTCTGTGCCGTCTGCAGCTGCAGGGGGTTTCCAATGCCTGAGTATCGAGGATATCTGAAATGGATAACAGGCTTCTGGAAGCCTCATAAGAAACATCTTGTCGTTCTGGCGTTATTTACCGTGGTGTCCAGTGCAGTCGCATTGAGTTTCCCCCTGGTGTTCCGCTATCTGCTGGATAACGTGCAGCAGGTATTGGGCTCCGCTGGAGGCAGCAGCGAATTCCGGAAGATAGTTGCAATTCTTGCAGTGCTGGCTTTTGCCAGGTTCATCGCGGGGCTGTACCCTGGGGCGAGAGCATGGCTTAACAGTAAACTCGGCCTTGATATAAGAGACCGGGTTTTCGCAAGCCTGCTGAAAAAGGATTACAGATTCTGGAGTGCTTTCCGGCCGGGAGACCTCACAACAAGGCTTACCGATGATATCGTAGATTATCCGAGAATAGCCTGGTTCAGCTGCTCTGCTGTTTTCAGGGCGCTTGAATCATCATCAAGGCTGGTATTCTGCCTGGGCGTGATGTTCTTCATGAGCTGGGAACTGACACTCATAGCGCTGGTTCCGCTTCCGGTGATGTTCCTGATATTCACACGGGTCGAGAACAGACTGGGAAAAAAGGTTGAGGAAAGCAGAAAAGCCACCAGTCATACAGGCAACCTTCTGGACAGTACGTTTGCCGGCATTCCCATAATCAAGGCTTACAATGCCGAGGAAGGACAGACCGGAAGGCTTAGAGGTCTGCTTGATGAAAGGCTGGATATAGATCTGTCCATTACCCGTTTGGTTATGCTTCTGCATGGGGTGTACAGTGTCATCGGCCAGGTGGGGAAGGTAACCGTAATGGGTATCGGAGGACTCTTCGTTATACAGAACCGCATAGGTATAGGAGAGTTCTATGCCTTCTACGTTTACCTTGACATGCTTCTGGCGCCGATGATGGACATTCCCAACCTCTTTGTAACATCAAGACAGGCGTTTACATCAATAGACAGAGAGAAAGAAATTCTGGAGTATCCCGAAGCGGAGCGCAGGGAAGGTATAGAGGGCACGGGCGCTGTATCGACCCTGAAGCTGGAGTCGGCCGGTTTCAGATATACTGGAACGGATTTGGGTATCACCGGGCTTGATGTCCAGCTCAGCAGCCCGGGGATGTACGCGCTCGTAGGTGAGGTGGGAAGCGGAAAAACCACAGTTCTGAAGATGCTCACAGGTCAGCTTCCGTGTACCGAGGGAAGAATTCTGTACAACAGCACAGACCTCAAAGAACTGTCAGAAGATTATCTTGTATCCGAAACCGGTTATGTGCCGCAGGAATCCGTTCTCTTCAACGAATCGGTCGGGGAGAATGTCAGACTGGGCAGGGAAATCCCGGATGAAGCTGTTTCGAACTCACTGCGGATAGCAGGATTGGATGGGACTGAGCTTGAAGCCGGAGTGGACACAGTACTTGGTCAGGGAGGTGTCGGCGTCAGCGGCGGACAGAAGCAGCGTATCGCTATTGCGCGCGCCCTTGCGGGAAACCCATCCCTGTTTCTCTTCGATGACTGTACGGCAGCGCTGGACGCATCGAAGGAAGAGTTCTTCTGGCAGGAGCTTGCAGAGGCAAGAGAGAATGCTCTTGTTCTGGTTGTTTCTCACAGGCTGGCAACTGTAAGAAGGAGTGACAGGGTGATCTTTGTTCATGAAGGAAAGATGAATGCTTTCGATACCCATGAGAATCTTCTGAGAGACAACAGGCTCTACCGACTGGTCCTTGCAGCAGAAATGCAATGATACGTAAGCCAGGCTATCTGAAGCTGCTCGAAAAGGGAGAGCTTGCCGAAAGAATCCGGGAATTGAAGAAACTGCTTGAAGCGTGCAGGCTATGCAGCCGGAGATGCGGTGTAAATCGATTGGTCGGAGAAAGAGGTTACTGCGGGGCGGGAAAACTCCCCGAAGCAGCTTCTTTTTGCGTGCACAGGGGAGAAGAGCCTGTTCTCACCGGGAACCTGGGTGTTGGAAACGTCTTCCTCGGAAGATGCAACATGAAGTGTGTCTTCTGCCAGAACCACTCGATCAGTCAGCCCGAGGAGCCTATCCTTTCAGACTGGAGCAGTTCCGCCGCGAAGATCGCCGAAAAACTGCTTCAGTTTCAGAAGCAGGGATGCCCCACCGCCGGTTTCGTATCCCCCACCCATTACGCGCCTCAGATATTTGAAGCTATTGCTCTGGCAGCGGAGAGGGGCTTCAGTCTGCCGGTCATCTACAACACCAACGGATACGACTCGTTGGAATTGCTTACGCTGCTTGACGGTATGGTGGATATTTACCTTCCAGATTTTAAATACTGGAACAGCGGTTACGGGAACACCTACTCCGATGCTCCGGATTACCCCGCGGCAGCCAGAAAAGCCGTCAGGGAGATGTACAGACAGGTGGGAAACCTCCGGACAGATTCAGAGGGAACAGCCCTTCGGGGACTGATAATCCGTCTTCTTGTGCTGCCGGGCGGGATCTCCGGAACCGGTGATGTTCTCCGGTTCATAGCTGATGAGCTTGCTAACGATGTCTTTGTAAGTCTCATGTCCCAGTACTATCCCGCTCACAATGCACACAGTTTTCCTCCACTCGCGGGAAAGCTGAAACCTGAGGAGTACTCGCAGGCTGCTGCAATACTCGAGGAACTGGGGTTTGAGAACGGATGGGTTCAGGATCCTCTGACCTCTCCGGAGCATTACCTGCCGGGGATCGATTTCAGACTTTAGTCTTCTATCAGTAGAGTATGGATCTTCTCCGCTGCGATTTTCCCCGAGAGAAGCATCCCCCCGAATACCGGTCCCATTCGATGGGCTCCCATAGCTGCATTTGCAGCCATACCGGCAACAAAGAGTCCGGGCACTATTTCAATGGTATTTTCCGCCAGAGCCATTTCTCCCATATCTGCGTTCATGGATTTTTCCCCCTCTATGCCGCCAGAAGGAGTACTGAGTGTAAAACAGTCTTTTCAATTACAGTGTGCAGAACCTCAAGCGGATGGCCTGTTGCTTCGATCACATATTTCGCAGAGAAACAGACAGGGTCCACATGAAGACCTGCAATTTCGATGGGGCTGGATGTAACAACCACTCCTGCAATCCTGTCAAGATCCACCATAACATCTTCCACCGAGAAAAGGTTGAAAAGGGATACACCTGCCCTGCAGGCCTCTGCTATAAGAGTGGTGATGGATTCAACTGAACTGGCTGTATAGTAACCGGGAGAGTAAAGCGATGTTCTCACTCCAAGTTCCTCGAGAATACTTCTCCCCTCTTCCTGAACTACAATAACATTGAAGCCCATTCCTCCGCCCCACATGCCGCCCCCGGGGGAAAGCTTTCTGTCGAAAAGAGCCACTTTGTGACCCCTTAAAGCCAGCTCCCTTGCTGCGGTCAGCCCCGCAGGTCCACCTCCGGCAACTGCCACATCCAGCTCAAGGTTGTCGAGCAGGCTGTTCATATAAGTATCCACAATAGCCCTGGTTATTTCAACTTCACTCAACTTGCTCAAGGAAATCTCCATTCCGTATTGTAATGTTTCGTGTTCAACAAGATTTACTATGCTTCTTCATAAGAGCTCTGACCGCTTTCGGTACATCCTGGGCCGCCATTATTGCGGACACAACGGCAATGCCGTCAGCTCCTGCTTTCCGGACAATATCCGCGTTGGACGGTTTTATTCCTCCTATGGCAATAAGGGGCAGCGGGGAAGCTTTTTTAAGTTCCGCTATGGCTCTCAGTCCAAGAGGTTCGCCAAGATCGGTCTTCGTATCCGTGGGGAAGACAAGATTCGCCGCTATGTAATCGGCACTCTCCCGCCAGGCGGATTCAGCCTCCCGTGGAGATCTGGCAGATGCTCCTATCACGGCATCAGTTCCCAGAAGTGCTCTTGCCATGGCAACAGGCATATCATCCTGTCCCAGATGAACTCCATCGGCCCCTGCTGCCATTGCAACATCAACCCTGTCATTCACGATAAACAGGGCTCCATGCTTTCTGCAGAGATTTATAAGGACAGCGGCCATATGTATGAGCTCTCTGGTTGAAGCGGTTTTGTCACGGAGCTGCAGAGTACCCACGCCGGACTCAAGGGCAAGCCTGCAGGTTTCCTCAACGCCTCTGCTGCCGCAGAGTACCGGGTCGGTTACAAGATAGAGCGAGAGACGCTCAGGATTCATCAAAGCATTTCCGCTCTGATGCGGCTTTCGATGACTTCGCTGTCCAGAGCAAAAAGGGCATCAAGAAAACAGGGGACAAAAGTACCCGGACCGGCGCATGCCTCAGCTGCGCTCTCCCCCGCTATGCCAAGAGCGGCAAGCCCTCCGAGCGCCGCATGAAAAGGATCTTCCACGGCTGCTGCAAAGCATGCCACAGAAGTCGAGGCGGAACAGCCGGTTCCGGTAACCCTTCCCATCAGGGGATGACCATTCTCTATCCTTGCTGTCCGGTTTCCATCGGTAACGATATCCAAAGCCCCTGTAACAGCGATCACACTGCCCGAGCGCGCCGCGAAAGAGGATACAAGGTCGATACGCCCCTCAATCGAATCCATCGAATCCACTCCGCGTACTTTCCCGTCCGCGCCGGATAGAGCAAGAATCTCTCCGGCGTTTCCCCGGATTATGGCAAGCTCAAGTTCGCGGGCGATCATCCTGGCGGAGTTCGTTCGAAGGCCGGTAGCGCCCGCTCCGACCGGGTCGAAGATGACAGGTATTCCAAGTTTGTTCGCCACTCTGCCTGCCGCCAGCATGCTCTCGATAAGATCAGGGTCAAGCGTACCGATATTGAGAAGCAGTGCCCGGGCGAAACGAACCATTTCGGGAGATTCTTCGACAGATGGCGCCATTACGGGAGCTGCTCCGAGGCAGAGCGTCACGTTTGCTGTGAGATTCATAACAACGGTATTGGTTATATGATGGATCATCGGCTTTGTGTTTCTGGCAGCAGTCAGTCCATGGCAGGTTATCTCTGCGGGTTTCATAAAAACCTCCGGATTTTCTTACGCCGGTATTACCCGGGTCAAGTTCAAGGGGTCAAATTCTCAGGCCCGGAATCTCCGTGCCGCCCCCAATCCTGCATGAAAGCTATGAACGATGGGTTTAATCGTCAAATAAGGAGACTTGTTCATTCTCTCCGGTATGGTTATCTCAGGCAGATGCAGAGGTTATCGGCAAACATTTGAAAGGCAATTACAATGACAATAGTTACCATGCTTGTTTCCGCAGTACTCGCTTCGGGGCTTCAGCCCTGGGATCCATGGCCCCCACAAGCTGATTCGGCTATGCTGCTCGCCCTGGACACACTGAACCTTGATCGGGAACAGCTGGATTTTGACAGGCACTGGGTAACCGGAATTCACCTGGCAGACTCGACTGTAATAAGGGCTATTCAGCACGTTGAGGAAATCCCTCTGATTCTGCAGGAGTATCTTGAATCGTTAACCGATTACAGGTACTCAGAACCGGATATAACGGGAAGGGAAGCGCTTGTTGAGATCATCAGCCTGCTCGAGGAAGCCGATTCTCTCATGCGCTATAGGATAGAGTGCATGGGACGGGGGACAGTTGATTCTCTGATAGCCGTGATCCCTCTTATCTGGCTTGCCGAGAACGACCCTCTTGACTGGGATACAGTTATCGAGAGCTGGGGTATAGAGCCTCTTCCCGATGGCGATATGGAGATGGATACGCTTGCCGCTCTCCTTGAACAGTGCCGATTCGAAGTAAGTGTTCCCCTCGATGAGCTCGTTGCAGCTGCAAAAGGCCTTAGGGAAGCGCAATGGCCGGCAGAATTACAGGTTACACTTCCGGGTGTCCGCGGAGCAACAGCATCGTACTGCTTCGAAGGCCCTGTCAGATGGGTCATAGGAGGCGCGGGAGATAACATCTATACGGAAGATTGCCCGTTTGAGCTTATCATCGATATCGGCGGGAACGATTTTTATGGAGAGGGTATCGGAGGCGCTGCGGGGCCCGCGGGGGAAAGAGTTGACATTGTAATTGACCTTCTCGGAGACGACACCTATTCATCCGCATCTCCGATCAGTCAGGGGTGCGGTCTTCTGGGGCTTGGAGGAGTGATCGACCTTGAAGGAAACGATACCTACAGGGCGGAGAATTTTTCCCAGGGCGCGGGGCTGATGGGTTTCGGCTTTCTCATCGATCTGGAGGGAGATGATTTTTTCAGGAGCGGTACGTTCTGCCAGGGTGCCGGCTGCCTTGGAACGGGAATTCTGTACGACGGCTCGGGGGATGATTTTAGACAGGTTGATATGTTCGGTCAGGGTTTCGGAGGGCCGTCGGGAACGGGAATTCTCGTGGATATGGAGGGCAGCGACTGCTCTCTGGCAGGATTTCGGTATTCGCACGAACCGCTGCTGCCCGATGACAACCAGGCCATGTCACAGGGTTTCGGAATGGGTCTCAGACCGCTGATAGCAGGAGGCATCGGGCTTATGGCGGACTTTGGAGAAGGTAACGATACTTACAGAGCTGAAGTGTTCGGTCAGGGATGCTCGTACTTCTACAGCCTCGGGATGCTGTACGACCAGGGAGGGCAGGATACCTACGTGGCGGCTCAGTACAGTCAGGGTTCCGGTATTCATCTTGCGTCCGGGTGTCTCTGGGACGGAGACGGTGATGACAGCTACTTCTCAAGAAACGGGCCTGCGCAGGGAAGTGCCCACGATCTGTCCACCGGGTTCCTTCTTGATGGCGGCGGCAATGACTGGTACTGCTCCGACGGAGGCCAATCCCTCTCCTTGACCAACTCCGCATCGATTTTCGTTGATCTGGAGGGTAATGATACATACTGCGCCAGAGGCGGGGGACAGGGAGAAGCCCGGTGGGCAAGAGGGTCCTCCGGTGCCGGTGTGTTCATCGATCTTGCCGACCATGATGTCTACCTGGGTTCGGGCTCCGATTCAACCCGCTGGCTGTCGGGGGAGTACGGAGTCGGTATCGACCTTCAGAATCTGACTCCGGGGGGGCTTGATCCGCAGGATCCCGCAGGCAGCCCTGAATCTCTTGAGCTTGACTCGCTTTTCTCCGTTGCTTCGGAATGGGCTGTAGGCCCCAACAACGATAAGGTCAACGCCCACCGGGAAGAGCTTGCGGCGCGCGGGGAAGATGCGGTCAGCTTCCTTATTGAGGGTCATATGGGAACCCTCAGCGGGCTTGAAAGCCGCGCGATGGAAAGAGTATTCAGGGAAAATATAGACTTTTCAATGGAACTTCTGCTGAATATGCTGAATAGAATTGACAGCATACCTGCCCGAAACGGAGGGAATCTTATCTATTTTCTCGGAAAGCTTGAGGACGAACGAGCGAGGCTTCCACTTGAGGGAATACTGGTATCTATGGACGACAGCGTATCTGCAGGACGCACAACGGGAATCGTCAGGGCGCTTGGAACGATTGGTAACCCCTCGTCTCTTCCGGTCATCCTGCCGCTGGCAGGAGACGCATCAGACAGAGTAAGGCGGGAGGTTGCAGTTTCCATCGGAGAGATAGGCGATCCGCTCGGTATCGAGATCCTGGAAGAACTTGCGATGGACAGCTCGCTTGCTGTGAGGTCCGCCGCCGAAAACGCGCTAAAGCTTATTGAAGAAAGAACTTCCGAGGATGAAGAAGGCGCTGAAATAGGGACTAATCGGCTTAATTGACATATAGTAGCCGCAGGTTTATTTTGCTGTTGTGTTGGAAATGGAATAGAAATGTACAGAAACAGAAAGGAAAATCCATGAAAAAACTTGGACTTATGATGCTTGTAGCCGGAATCATCCTGATGGCTGGCTGCGCAGGAGACGACCCTGCTGGTCCCGGAGGAACCCTTGCTGACGTAGAAGGCGTTGCAATAAGCTCAGCTTCCGACGGACAGAATATTGCTCTCACCTGGACAGCAATTGCTGATGTTGATGGTTACAAAGTCTGGTTCCGTGCGACTTCAACAGGCACATACGCAGAGGTCGATGATGTAACAACTAACGCCAGTACCGTTACAGCAACTTCCGCCGGATACTACGTAGTAACCGCCTACAAGGGAAGCGACAGCTCAGCCAACAACTCCACAGCAGTCACCACTATGCCGTCTGACGTAACCGTTACCTATACGATCTACGATAGATGGTGCCCCGCCGACAAGCATAGCGGATTCATCTTCGGAGAGACCTCAGGTCAGACAGGTCTTGCCAGCCAGACGTCATTCCTTCAGGATATTTATGCCTGGGACTATGACACCGATGGCGATACTGTTGTATACCTTACTTCCGGCGGCTGGGGAACCTACGGTAACGGTAGCGATTCCTGGATGCATGAAGCTACTAATGCCAGCTTTGTCGAGGTAAGAACTGCAGCTAATTCCGGCTCCGGCGGACCCTGGTACAGCCAGGATTACATGCTCTACACCGCAGATACCAGGACTTACATCAGCCTCTCAAGCGGACATTATGTCAAGATGTATGATCTTAGTATCGTTGCCAGCTCAGAAACTCCCAGAGGTACAGAGGTAAGTTTCAGCTACGAATACCAGCTACTTGAAGGCGTAACAGTCTTTTCAAGCAAATAAGCCGCTTTTTGAGTGAACTTGGGGAGAGCTTCCGGCTCTCCCCTTTTCGTTATGGAGGATAAAGATGAAACGATCCTGTCTGGGGTTGCTTATAGCATCTGTTGCCGTGAATTCAATTACAGGGACCGGATTGCTGATTTCCACTTCAGCTGCCTCTCTGCCTGAGAATCTGGAAGCCACTATGCAGGAAGTGTCTCAGCTTGCAGACGCAAGCTGGGGAATAGCCGTAATCGAATTTAAAACAGGAGAAGAGATATCCCGTAATGCCAG
>QNDS01000016.1 GCA_003644925.1 Candidatus Fermentibacterota bacterium | reverse complement strand
TGAATGAGCTTGATGCCCTGGGTGAAGCCCTCAGGGGCCTTGTAGCCAGGACCCGCGGTATCATCTGTATTGGCAGAAGCCATGGTATGTTCGCTGAGCCTACCACGCTCGGTTTGAAGTTCGCCGGTTATTATTCCGAATACCTCAGAGTACGCGAACGACTTGAAGACGGGCTGAGATCAGCATGTGTCGGCAAACTTTCAGGGGCGGTCGGAACCTACGCTCACCTCGATCCTTCAGTTGAGATGTACGTATGCAGCAGACTTGGAATAGGGATCGAGAATGTAGCAACACAGGTTGTGGCCAGGGACAGACATGCGGACTTCATATATGCCCTTGCAACCCTGGGAGGTCTGCTCGAAAGGCTTGGAACCGAAGTAAGACACCTTCAGCGATCGGAGGTTGGGGAGGTGGAGGAATCTTTTGGAAAAGGCCAGAAGGGTTCCAGCGCCATGCCCCATAAACGGAATCCTATCATCAGCGAACGGCTTTGCGGTCTTGCCAGGATGCTTAGGGGATACCTTATTCCATCCCTCGAAAATACGGTTTTATGGCATGAACGGGATATCAGTCATTCATCCGCGGAGCGTTTCATTTTCCCGGATGCATGCGGTATATCCCTCTATGCACTCAGAAAAGCTGTTACGATGGTATCGGGTTTGAGAGTACTTCGGGAAGCCGTTGCGGGAAACATCGATTCCGCAGGAGACAGGTTCTACTCCCAGACTATCATGCTTGCGCTTATCGATGCCGGTCTTACAAGAGAGGAAGCGTACAAGCTTGTTCAGGATGTGGCAATGCGCGCCATGGAGAGTGGCAGGGGATTTCTTGATATGGTGAAGACTGACCCCCCGGTAGGTGCATATCTTAGCGCTGAACAGATCAACAGAAGATGCGCCCTTGAATATCACCTCCGAAATGAGAATAATACCCTTAACAGACTCGGTCTGATACATGATGATTAATCATTTTCCATGAGAGGGTGATATAAATGGTACCAGGCATTATAGCAGGATTTGCGTTTGGGGCTCTGGTGGTGTGGATCGTAATGGTGGCCCGGAGCGGCGGAAAGGCGAAAATCGTTGAAGAACGAATAGGCACGCTGAAGAATGATATAACTTCTCTTCGATACCAGCAGCAGGAAGCTGACGCTAATCATACAAGATTCGACCTCGAAATTAAGAAGCACAGAGATCTGACGATCGTCTTTCCGGATCTTGTCAAGCAGGTATTCTCCGCCAGAACACCTGATGAACTGGCCAGACTTCTGGCGAGGGCTATGAAGAAGCTCACCGGCTGCGAGAGGATCGCAGTTTTCCTGGCAGACGTCAGGGGCGGGAAACTTGGGCTTGTCTATCTCGAAGGACTTGGAGACATCCTGAAACAGCCTCTGGTTGTGAATGTCGGGGATGGGCACGTCGGATTCGTGGCGGAAACCGGTATGGTCTTTGAGAAGAAGAATCTTGAGAAAGAGAGTGAACTCACAAAAAAGAGGCTCGAAAAAACAGCCATACCCGGTTTTATACCTGATATAGCAGCACCTATGATGTCCCAGGGCGTTCTTTACGGTGTAATCTGCCTTGTTGATGTTCCCTCAACAGCCATACTGCCAAAGGAAAGACTTGTCTCGATCGCGGCAGTTGGAGCAGCAGCCCTTGAGGGAATCCGGCTTCTCGGAAGATTCGAATCCGCCTCGGATATGGACCCGGACACCGGGTTACCCGGCAAGGGAAGATTGAAACCAGTTCTTGTTCAGGAACTGGAGAGAGTAAGAAGGTTTGACAGTGCCCTCGCTATTGTCGATCTTGTTATCGAACGGGGCAGTATTGATGATCGTTTCCGCGCAAGGGAATTCATGTCAATTGGCGCCAATCATCTCAAAGCAACAATGAGGAATATCGATATAGGTTTGAGAACGGGAACCGACAAAATAACACTCCTGCTTCCCGGAACCGACCAGAATGGCATGGAAAACGTGATGCAGAAGCTGCTGGATGAACTTCCGAAGCTTCAGAATGATGCTGGAGAACCCCTTGGTTCAGTCCGCCTGAGATACCTGATCGTACCGGCAGGTAAGGATGAGATCCTGGAGGAAGTACTCGATAACCTTGAACACAAGGCATTCATCTCCTCACTTGGCTGATCACTCTGGTAACCTGTATTTTGAAAGGGATTGATGAACCTTCGGGATGAACTGAAAGAAGCCATCAGGCATCGCAGCCTGGCAATGACACTTGAAGAAGCCGAGAAGCTTGCCGGCTATGTAGGCAGAATGCCGACACCTCTCGAACTGCACCTGTTTGATACTATGTGGAGCGAACACTGTTCCTACAAAAGTTCCAGATCTCTATTGAAACTGCTTCCTACCCATGCAGCCTCTGTGGTGGTTGGCCCCGGAGAGGATGCCGGAATCGTTAAATTCACCGATCATGATGGTTACTCCTGGGACCTTGTAGTCGCCCACGAGAGCCATAACCACCCTTCTCAGGTTCTTCCAGTTGAAGGCGCAGCCACCGGAATCGGTGGTATCGTTCGCGACGTGTACTGCATGGGAGCAAGAGTAACAGGATCTCTTGATCTTCTTCGCTTCGGGGATCCTCTGGGTAATTCCGGTGAGAAGACAAGGGCTATATGCCGCGGTGTTGTTGAAGGCATCTGGAAATACGGTAACGCTCTTGGCGTACCCAACCTGGGCGGTGATACAAGATTCCATGAAGGATACGATGACAACTGCCTTGTTAACGTTGTTTCCCTTGGTTTTGTCAGGCATGACAGGATCGTACACAGCTTCGTTCCCGCCGAGGCTCATGAAGAGCAGTACGTTCTTATCCTTGTTGGAAAACCTACCGATGATACCGGTTTCGGTGGAGCCACATTCGCCTCAGCCGATCTCGAAGATGAGTCCGAGAAGGGAGCTGTTCAGGTTGCTGATCCCTTCCTGAAAAGGGTACTTTCCGAGGCTAATCAGAATGTGCTTGATTTCCTTTTCGAGAGAGGTATCAAATTCGGATTCAAGGATCTTGGAGCGGGTGGAATAGCCTGTGTTACCAGCGAACTTGCGGCTCATGGAAATCTCGGTATCGAAGTGAACCTTGATCTGGTTCCCGTATCCATACCCGATCTGCCTTCAGAGGTTATAGCATGCGCCGAAACCCAGGAACGGTACGGGCTTGCTGTCCCGAAGCGTATATCAGCCGAGGTGCTTGATATCTACAATGAAAAATACGAGATGCCCCGATTATTCCCCGGAGCAGGCGCTACGGTCATCGGTACGTTTACCGCTGAACCATTTTACAGGGTTCTGCATTGCGGCAGGGAAGTTGCCAACACTCCAGTTGAATACATTACCGAGGGATTAATCTATGACAGAGACTGGGAACCATCCCCCACACCAGTTATCGAACCGGATTTCAGGCCCTGCGACCCGCCGGAGGATCTGAAAAAAATGCTGCTTTCCCTGGACGGTGCCAGCAGGTCTCCTGTATGGAGTTATTACGACAGTGAGGTTCAGGGTTCTACGCATTTCAGGCCTGGAGAGGCCGATGCCTGCCTTACCGTCCCCATTCCCGGATGCAGGGCGGGATTGGCTGTCTCCGGAGACGGAAATCCCTGGTTCGGTGAGCTTGATCCATTTCTTGCAGGAGCCCACGCCGTAGGCGAGGCCGTCAGAAACGTTGTGGCAACCGGTGCAACACCTATTGCGGCCACGGATTGCCTGAATTACGGAAATCCTGAGAAAGCCGATGTCTTCTGGCAATTCCGCCGGGGAGTGGAAGGAATCGCAGCCGCCTGCATGGAACTCGGTCTTGAAGGCGAGGATCCCCTTCCTATCGTTTCTGGTAACGTCAGTTTTTACAATCAGTCATCGCAGGGCGGCGCAATTCCCCCCTCTCCCATAGTAGCTGTCTTCGGCAGAATAGATGATTTTACGAAATCCACCGATATATCACTCAAAACACCCGGAAACCTTGTCATTCTTGTGGGTGACAGAATGGATGAGCTCGGGGGCAGCCTTTACTACAGAACCTGTATTGATCACAGGGGAGGCAGAGTCCCCGCTTTCAGGGGGAAACTCGAACGGGAAATGGCCCGCTTCGTACTAGAATGCTGTGAGGCAGGTAAATCAAAAGCCGTGCACGATATATCGGACGGGGGAATGATACTGGCTGCAGCGGAAATGGCCATTGCTTCCCGTCCTGATGCCAGAAGAGGAATTCTTTTTAATACCGATGAACTGAACCCTGTTCTCCTCTATTCTGAGACACCGGGTTATCTCATTGAAATGTCACAGGAATCCTGGGATGCAATCGAAAACAAGCCGGAATTTCTCTCTATAGCCGGAATAGTGTCGGATGAATTCTCGATCGCTGCGCCCGGATGGAAAATGGACCTTCGGGAGATACTTGAAGACCATGCCAGCAGGCTCGACAGAATTATCTGGAGAGAGGAGATAACGGAATGAAGTCCGCTCCTCTTGTTGCTGTAATTCAGTTCCCCGGATCAAACTGCGAGTACGAAACCGCGCGTGCCGTCAGGAGCAGCGGAATGGACAGCTGTATTTACAGGTGGAATCAATGGCGGGAGCTAAGGGATTCCCAGCCCGACGCATACGTGCTTCCCGGAGGGTTTTCCTTCCAGGACAGGATTCGAGCCGGTGCTGTCGCCGCAAAGGAAAGAATAATGGATCTGGTCTTCAGTGAGGCTGCAGACGGAAAACCTGTTCTGGGTATATGCAATGGTGCCCAGATACTCGTGGAAAGCGGTATGGTCCCCGGATGGGAGAAGGGAAGGATCGAAACCGCCCTTGCGGCGAATCATATCAGCGGTCGCAGCGGTTACCTCAGCGGGTGGATATTCCTTCACACCACTACCAGGGCGCAGCAGATCTGTCCATGGCTTGGAATGACAGGTAACGGTGTAATTCCTCTGCCCATCGCCCATGCCGAGGGAAGGTTTGTCTTTTCAGAAGAGAACCACTACAGAGCCGAGAGCAGTGCGGCACTGAAATACTGTGATGAAAAAGGAATTGAATCGAGTGATTACCCGATTAACCCCAATGGTTCCTTCCTCAACCTGGCTGGTGTAATGAACGAGTACGGGAACGTGCTTGCAATGATGCCTCATCCCGAAAGGGCTTTCTGGATGTGGCAGCTTCCCCCATGGATTCCCGGAGAATGGGGAGACCGCAGAGACGAGTCACTCAGTTCCGGTTCCCATGCAGCGGCAAAAGGTCCCGGATCGGTATTTTTCATGAGCCTGGCAGATTACTTCAGAGGGGAACGCTAGTATGAAAGATGTCTCGATTATCGTCAGTCTGAAATCCCCCGATCCTGCCGCCATGACCGCCATGTCTACTTTCAGGCGGATATATCCCGCGAAGTGTCCAGACAATCTGCTGCGGTACGATCACTGGCGTTTCATGAACCCCGGACAGGGCACGGAGACCGTAAGCGGGATAGTATCGCGCTACCATGATATTGTGAACCCCAACAAGCAGACATGGTCCTACATCGATGAATTCAATAAACCATCTGATCTGTCGGATGACGGAATGGTCTGGATAGATGTCCTTGTAACTGACCGGATCGACAGTGTTTCTGAAAACTGGACAGCGATACTGCGCAGAAGCAGCTGCGAAATTGACGGAGTTCTCTGTTCGGTTCTCTGGCGTTTCGGTTTCGCATCAGGGATCTCCTGCGATGATGCCAGAAACAGAGTTCTGGATCTGACTGCTTCCACTTACAGAGATCATGGCCTTCTGGCAAACCCGGTTTCCCAGAAGATCGATCTGCCCGCACCTTTACGAATTTGATCTGCACAGACCATCCCTACGAGCGATTCCTTCAAAAGGTACAGAGGCCCCAGCAGTATACCGGGGGAGAATGGAACCTTAGTGCCGGTTTAAGTGGAAAACCAAGGGTCACACTTGTATATCCCGATATCTACGAACTGGGTATGTCAAATTTCGGACTTGTGATTCTCCGGCATATTCTGCTTTCGAGCGGTCAATTCGATGTTCGGCGTGCTTTCTGTCCTTCTCCGGATTTGGATGAGATCATAGGCAGTGAGAGTCTGGACTGGGTCGATCTTGAAGGATACGATCCTGTCCGCCAGAGTAGAGTTGTGGGTTTCGGCATTTCTTCAGAGGTTCTGTATACGAATGTGCTTCATCTGATAACCAGGATGGGATTACCCCTTCGCAGCGCTGACCGTGATGGCGGGGCTCCCATTATCATCTTCGGTGGCGGCGGTCTTGGTAATCCGCTCCCTCTTGCTCCATTTGCGGATATTTTCTTTCTCGGTGAGGTTGAGGAGAAGGGGGTGGATCTGTTCAGAATCCTTGCGGGTGACGGTTCCCGAAGTGAACGTCTTGCAGAAGCTTCTGAAATTCCGGGCGTTTATGTTCCGGCTCTCGGCAAAAAGCCAGTGGAGATTCAGAGGATAGAAAGCCTCCGGATGGAAAACGCACCGCTCGCGCAGCTGGTTCCGAATTCCAGGGTTTCGCAGGACAGGGCAGTTATTGAAATTGCCAGGGGCTGCTCAAGGGGGTGCAGATTCTGCCAGGCTTCACAGCTCTACAGGCCAGTCCGGGAGAGACCGCCTGATGAGGCAGTGGATCTTCTTGACAGGGTCCTCACGTCCACGGGGTGGGAGAAAGCCGGGCTTCTGACTCTTTCATTCTCCGATTATTCTAATCTGCCTGAGCTCCTCCGCGGGATAGATGCTCTGAGTGAAAAACATCATGTATCCATAGGCAGACCATCGATGAGACCGGATACGATAAGCCGTCTTGAAGATGGCCGCGGCATTACCGGCAGGGTCACTATTGCACCTGAAGCGGGGACGGAATCACTGAGGCAGAAGATAAACAAACCCATATCCGATGAGGTTATCCTGAAGGCGGTCGACACTCTTTTCAGACTGGGAGCAAAAGGGATAAAACTCTATTTCATGGTTGGGCTGCCTGAGGAAACTGATGAGGATGTCACAGGAATAGGCAAACTGGTATTGAAGATAGCGGATATTACGCGAAAACATGGCCGTAATCCGAGGAAGAGCATTACAGCAGCTATTTCTCCATTCGTACCGAAAGCCCATACACCGTTGCAGTGGTCCCCCCAGATGGATGAGGACGAATTATGGCGAAGAATACGCATGGTGAGGAGGATCTGCGGAAAGAAAGTTTCTCTGAGCTGGAACAGCCCCAGGATGGCTGTTCTGGAGGGACTGCTTTCGCTCGGTGATGATGAAGATACCGCCGATATGCTGGAGAAAGCTGTGCTGCAGGGTGCGAAATTCGATGCATGGACCGACAGATTCAGATGGGATATCTGGAAAGATCTGATCGAAACAAACGCTCACCTCCGAGCTCGGCTGCAGAGCGGCACTCAGCCGGGAGATGACCTTCCATGGAACTTCATTTCCACGGGTGTTTCGGAGAGGTTTCTTGAAGCGGAGAGCAAACGCTATTCCGAAAGCCGGGACACTCCCGATTGCAGGGAGGAGGGATGTCGCGGATGTGGAGCATGTTCAGGAACAGCAGGTGACAGTAAAGCTTCCCCTCTGCACCTCACTTCCGTTCATCCCGGATCTACGGCGGAATGTACCGCAGTGTTGAGAGTGAGATATTCAAAGACAGATTGTGCGGCACTCACTTCCCATCTTGATATGGTGCGGATGTGGGGAAGAGTACTTAGACGTTCAGATTTGCCTGTATCGTGGTCTGATGGTTATGTTACAAGGCCTAGAGTGCATTTTGGCCCTCCTCTTCCACTTGGTATTGAGAGTATTGCAGAGTATATAGATATAGATTTAAATTTAAATGCAATAACTGCCAGCGGGGCAGAAGAGCTTCTCAACCGATTCCTGCCTGCAGGTCTTGCGGTTGAGGAAACCTGGATACTTGCCCCGGATACTCATCCCCCTGACGGAGGCTCGATGGCGGCAGGATACATCGTATCGTCAGATTGCGAAAAATGGACACTGGAGGAAGCCGTAAGGATTGCTGAGTTCCTTGGTAGAAGTGAGTATGTACTCAGCGTGAACGAAAAAGATGGTTGTGTCGCATTTATGACACTTACGGATAGCAGAAAATCCCGTCCGGATCTGCTTTTATCCGAAATTCTGGATTACCCAGTAAATATTAAACGGACGGATATATATACTTGTTACGACAGTAGTTGCTGGAGATCATTCAGATCTCACAGCGGAGATATGGAGAAGAAGTTCTTTGAAAGTTGATTTTATAATAAACTCCCATCCGGAAGTCACAAGAATTGGAATTCTTGAAGACAACAGGTTGATGGAGATAATAGTTGAAGATGGTAACGAGAAAAGACAGGTGGGAAATATTTACCTGGGGAAAGTGAATGCCGTTTTGCCCGGTATGCAGGCAGCCTTTGTGGATATTGGCCTTGAAAGAAGCGCCTTTTTGCATGTAAGTGATACCCGTTCCGGCGCAGTGGACACGGAGATGTTTGCTAAATCCCTTGCCAGCGGTTTACCCGCAAGCACAAAAGAGGTACACGATCCCATAGAGAAAGTCCTGAAAAAAGGACAGGATATCCTTGTGCAGGTCACAAAGGAACCAATCGGGACCAAAGGTGCGAGGGTCAGCACCAGGATATCAATTGCCGGCCGATACATCGTCAGTATGCCCGGTGAATCAGTCACCGGTATATCCAGGAAGATCAGTGACAGGACGGAAAGAACGAGGCTGAGGAAGATCCTCTCATCAGTAAAGACGCCCGGATACGGCATTATCGCCAGGACTGCAGGAATCTCGCAGGATGAGAAGTCTTTCAAGGTTGATATGGATACGATTGTGACCAAGTGGAAGGAAGTCGGGCAAATCACCCTCAAGAGAAAAGCCCCTTCTCTTCTTCACCAGGAACAGGATATCGTGACAATAACCATGAGGGATCTGGTTACCCTGGACACCAATTCCATTGTTACCGATTCAAAAACTGTTGCAAGGGAAGCTAAGAAATATCTGAAGACCTATGCCAGCGGTATGACAGGCAAAGTGAAGTATTACAGAGGAAAAACCCCGATATTCGACCATTTCGGAATAGAGCAGGAAATAACGGGGATAATGGACAGAGAAGTTCTCCTGAAGAGTGGTGGGTCAATTGTCATCGAGCATACAGAAGCTCTCGTGGCAATAGATGTTAACACAAAAAGATATGTGGGCAGGAAGAAACAGGAAAACACTATCCTAAAAACCAATTTGGAGGCGGCGAAGGAAGTTGCGCGGCAGCTCCGTCTGCGCGACCTCGGGGGTATTATCGTCATCGATTTTATCGATATGGATTACCCTGACCACAAAGAAAAGGTTCTCAATACCCTCAGGAGCGAACTGGGCCGGGACCGGTCGCCAACTAAAACATGTCAGGTCAGTCCCCTCGGGTTGGTTGAGATGACAAGAAAAAGGGTTCGTCCAAGTGTTTTTCAGGCCCTATCTCAACCCTGTACGTGCTGCGGTGGTTCTGGCAGGGTGATGTCCACTGTCTCGACAGCTACAAGGCTGGGGCGGTTTATTGAAAGAGCATCCCTTGATAAGATGCACAGGAATCTTGTGATTTCCGTTCATCCGCTACTTGCCGAGTACCTGCATGAAGAGGATGGAAAGAGGATGGATCATATTGCGTCTATTTCCAATCTCAGTATTGATATTCGTGAGGATGACCAGCTCAGAGTTGATGAATTTAAAGTATATTCTTTGAATGTGCATGAAGAGATAACGAGTCTCTACAGTCGTTCGGGAAAATCCTGATCTGCGACTGACCAGAATTGAATGTTAAAGCGGAGGTGAACAGTTGTACGCAATAATCGAGACCGGTGGATTCCAGTTCAGAGTGGAACCCGGTATGAAACTGAATGTACCCACTATCGTATCCGGAGAAGGTGATTCTATCAACCTTGATAAGGTTCTCCTGATCGGTGATGGTGACGATGTTGAAGTTGGAACCCCTCTTCTCGCGGGCGCTTCAGTTGAAGCGGAAGTGATCGAGCACGGCAGGGGAAAGAAAATCATTGTCTACAAACGGAAACGTCGCAAAGGATATGAAAGAACACAGGGGCATCGTCAGGATTACACAAGAATAGAGATCAAATCCATCAGCAAGGGATAAGGATCCGCAATGGCAGAGTTATCGGTACTGTCCGGAAGGAAATTCGCGAAGGAAGTACGGCGGAACCTCGCAGAGGAGATTGAAAAGATCAGCGGCCGGCCCCCAGGGCTGGCCGTTGTTATTGTTGGAGACGATCCGGCAAGCCGCGTATACGTTTCCATGAAGGAGAAAGCCTGCGGCAGAGTCGGAATAGTCAGTACTGCTGTCAATCTCGATGAATCAGTCTCGCAGGAGGAACTTCTTCAGGAAATAAACAAGCTTAACGAAAACCCCACCGTCGACGGTATACTGTGTCAGTTGCCTCTTCCCGCTCATATATCTGCCGATGTCGTAGCTTCTGCGATACTGCCGGAAAAAGATGTAGATGGATTTCATCCCGTTAATGTGGGCAGACTGTGGAGGGGAGAAGATGGTCTTTTTCCATGTACTCCCGTAGGGATAATTGCTCTGCTGGAACACCACAATATCAAAATTGACGGCGCTGATGCCGTTATAGTTGGAAGAAGCAATATTGTAGGCAAGCCCATGGCTGCGCTTCTTCTCCGAGAGAGCGCAACAGTGTCAATTGCTCATTCCCACACATCTGATCTCCAGGGTCTCTGCAGAAAAGCGGACATACTGATAGCTGCGGTAGGTCGCCCCCGTTTCATAACGAGGGAGTTCGTTAAACCCGGAGCAACGGTTATCGATGTTGGAATCAACCGGACCGATGATGGTCTTGTCGGTGATGTCGATTTCGATAATGTTGCCCCGATCTGCGGAGCAATAACTCCGGTCCCTGGAGGTGTAGGACCGCTCACCATCGCCTTTCTTCTCTCCAACACAGTGAAATCCCGAACTATTGGGGTCGTATCTTGAATTTTGGTGTTTTTTCTCTTTAGTTATTATTCCCAAGATACGACCCCAATGACCTCAATAGAAATGTCAAAATTCAAGATACGACCCCAATAACTTTTGACCTTGGAAGATTTACATTATGAAGGTTGACATTAACTATGATATTCTTGTATGCCTATAATACAGGTTATGATCGGTTAGCTTTCCAGAAACCTCTTCAGGGTTTATGGATCGTGCAGTCAAAAGTGGATATTAAAAAATTCAGGGGTCATCAGTAGAAACATTGATTCCTGACACAGAATAGAATGGGAGTATTCAATGGAAGGATTGTTCATTGTTCAGCTTGTAGGCGCTGTAGGCCTTTTCATTGGTCTGGGTTTCTTCATTTCAATAGTATTGAAAATGCACAGAACTCTGACTGAAATGGAGAGTACGATTGCGTCACTCGGCAGGGAAATAGAAGACCTGACCCCGCGTATTTCATCGGCTCTTCAGGAAATAGAAAAAACCGGAGAGGACATAGGTATAACTGCGAATGCTACGACGGCTCTCCTGAACAGGATCAACGGAAAAGCAGGTTCATCCCAGATGCTGGACGGAGCAGCCCGTTTCATGCCTGCGGCTGTTACTCTGATCCGCTACATCGCACCGCTATTCTCCTCCAGGAAGAAAAGCAAATGAAACAGTTATTAGTCATAATAACCCTCCTGACTCTGCTGGTTGCCTGTACCGGGCCTGCAATAGGCCCTGTAAAGGGAGTTCTTATAGTCTACGAACCTGGTGTCGATCTGGAGAAACTGGACACTCTGCTTGAAGATATTCAGCTTCATGTAACAACTGTTGATACCGAGAATGTATTTGATTTCTCCACCTGCTCTGCTGAGGATTTCAGGGATGATCTCAAGACAAGGCGTACGATTCTATTCGTAACTGAAAACAGTCTTCAGCTCCCCGAGGAACTCCAGTTGCGCGACGGCATCTATCGCGGAGAGGATTTATGGGCTGAGGATCAGGTAATTCTTGGGATAGTACTGCCCGGCTATACCGATACAGATGCACTCTCGAATCTGCTTGAACAGACTTATAATCATCACCTTGAATCGTATATCTACGGCAGTTTTGTAGCAACCCAGATGAGCAGCCCCGAGAGGATAGACAGTCTTCTTACGCTCGGTTTCAGTATGGATATTCCTAAATCTTACCATCTCGAGGAGTGGAATCTTGAATCCGGGTTCATCCAGTATCAGCGGTACGTATCGGATGAGTGCCTCATACTCCTGAGTATCAGATGGATCGATGATTCAATAGTACTGTCTCCGGATGATGCAATACTCTGGAGGGAGGCGGTTGCAAGGAATTACTTCTACGATTCTGCGGCTGATTCTGTGGACAGATCATCGGTAGAGGTACAACCAATTAACCTCAGAGGTCTTCATGGTCTCCGGCTTCTAGGTATGTGGAGAAATCCGGATCACCTGAATGCGGGTGCGTTTACAAGTTATGTTCTCAGAAGCAACGGCAGAAGGTACCTGCTGGATACGGTAGTTTTCCATGAACACCGGGAGAAGGAACCATACATTCGTGAAGGATGGATTATTATGAATACATTCATACTGGGGGAAGATTATGACCGGTAAACTATCCAAACATGAGCTCGAGGCACTTGAAGATGATTGGGTCAATAAACCTTCTGCCATTATCTGTGCAAGGCTTGCAGAAACTCTGCGTCAGATGGGGAAGCTCGATGAATCCAGGGAAGTGGCGGATATCGGATTAAGACGATGGAAGAACAATATTTCCATAACTATTGTTCTCGGAAAATGTCATCGGGATGCAGGTCTTCTCGAGAAGGCCATGGAAAGTTTTACAGTTGTTAATTCCGCACAGCCGCAGAACCTTGTCGCTCTGAAAAATCTTGCAGAGATACATTTTCAGAAGGAAAACTGGACTGAAGCTGTTAGCTTTTTTGAGGAGTATCTGTTTGAGCAACCGGGGGACGATGAGGTCAGGGATAAACTGGAAGAAGCCAGATCCTGGAAGAATTCCCCTGATCAGATGCCATTTGAGACCGGGGAAGATGAACCCGCGGATGATACTGATGCTTTTCCGAAAACAGAAAGAATGAATAAAGTTCTGGAGTCTCAGGGCATTCTTAAAGAAGTATTCTCTAATTCAGAAGAAGAAGATGAGGATGAGGATGAGGATGACGGGTCGGATGAAATAACTCAGGAGGAAGAAGCATTTGACGCAGAAGTCTCACCGGACAGTCTGCTTGCATTTTTCTCAGACAAGGAAAAGAAGGATCTGAAACTGAAACCTTACGATGGTGATGGTGAATGAAAGCTTCCCGCATCATTACTGTCATAAACGGACCAAGTCTCTCCCGGCTCGGAAGCCGTGAGACCGAACACTACGGAACCTCTAACCAGGATGAATTATTGAAGATGATCGAGGAAAGAGCTTCCATGCATGGTTTTACGGTGGTTTTTATCCAGTCCGATATCGAGGGTGAGCTTGTCCGGGCAGTTAACAGCGCTTCAGGCGGATCACTTGGCATAATTATAAACCCTGCGGCTTACTCTCATTATTCAATAGCAATCATGGACGCGATGACGGCATTTGACGGTCCTGTGGTTGAAGTGCATATAAGCCGGGTGTTTTCAAGAGAATCCTTTAGAAACAACCTCGTGACCGCTCAGGCTGCGGACGCGTTTATAGCAGGTGCGGGAATCAGAGGCTATCTTCACGCCATGGATATCCTGCAGGAATTAGCAGAAAAGACGGAGGTGTGATCAGTGCCCACCACTAACGATTTCAGGCGTGGTATGGTTATTGATGTAGGTGGAGTACTCTGCCAGATCGTGGAATTTCAGCATGTCAATCCTGGAAAAGGGGCTGCATTCGTAAGGTCGAGAATGAAGGAGATTCTCTCGGGCAAGGTACTCGACCGTACATGGAGAGCCGGAGAGAAAGTTACGGAAGTACGGGTTGAACACAGGGTCTGGGAACTGCTTTATATGACCGATCTCGAATTCGTCCTCATGAATCCCGATACTTACGATCAGATACACATTGATCTGGATCTGGTAGGAGATGCATCCAAGTACCTGGTTGAGAACTCCGCTGTAAAGATCGCATTCGTTGATGACAAGCCGATTATGGTCGATCCTCCGGATACGGTTGAACTTGAAGTAGTTGAAACGGATCCCGGCTTGAGGGGAGATACTGCAAGCGGTGGTACAAAACCTGCAGTTCTTGAGACCGGCCTCAAGGTTCAGGTACCGCTCTTCATTCAGGAAAAAGATGTCATAAAAATTGATACCCGGAATGACAGCTACATGGAAAGAGTTTAACACTGAAGCCCCGTCGGATCATACTCATTCCCACATTCAACGAAGTACAGAATATCCAGCCCCTTTACGATTCTATCCGCAGTGAATGCAGCTACGATATGATGTTCATAGATGACAATTCACCTGACGGCACCGCGCTGCGGATACAGAACCTGATGGAAACGGATCCGGGGGTCCAGCTCCTGAAAAGGAAGACCAAGGAGGGCCTCGGACAGGCATACAGAGAAGCCTTCGGGATGGTTCATGAGTCGGGGCGGTGGGACAGAATATTCATGATGGATGCTGATCTGTCCCATCAGCCCATCCATATCAAAGAAATAGACAGTGCGCTTGATGATCATGCTTTTGTTGTGGGCTCTCGGTATCTGCGGGGTGTCAGCGTACTGAACTGGTCCATCATAAGGCTTAACCTCAGTTATGGAGCGAACCGGTATATCAGGTTGATAACCGGAATGCCTTTCAGCGATTGCACAAGCGGTTTTCGAGGTTTTCATGCTGATCTGCTCCCGTTGCTGTTGTCAACGGATATCAAATCCTCAGGGTATGCATTTCTTGTTGAGACACTTTACGATGTCTGGAAGAACGGCACCGATATCTGTGAGGTACCCATAGTTTTCGTAGAGCGGACAAGCGGGGACTCCAAAGTTTCGATGCAGGTGTTCGCTGAATCCCTGCTCACTCCCCTCCGGCTAAGAATCAAATCCCTTTTTGTTTAGTAGTTCTCCCAGAACCATGATATCAGGCTGTCCTGCAGCCCCCGCGCAGTCCAGGTATTCCCGTTGGGTACTTCAAGCATAATAACCAGTATTATCCTTCTGCCGGACGAAGATGTGAGAAGACCAGCAATCGTTGATGTATCGCTTAAAGTGCCCGTTTTGCCGCGGAATGCACCCGGTGGCAGATCGGTCATTCTTGATCTCAGAGTTCCATCAACACCGTTAACAGGTAATGTGGCGAGATATTCCACTCCCCAGGCCGGTGAACCGATTCCTTCTGAGAGTATTGCCGCGAGATGGATAGGCGTCAGGCTGTTGAACCTGGAAAGTCCCGACCCGTCTGCTATCTGAAATTCAGTGAGAGACGGGACAAGTTCCCTCAGCAGCTGGCCTGCAACATCACATCCCGCTCCGGTTGAAGCGAGGTCAGATCCTGTTTCAAGGCTTGCTGTCCGGAGAACCATCTCGGCAACCATATTCCTGCTCCACTTGTTCATAGAGGCCAGAAGAACGAACATCGGATCGGAAAACATTACCGATGTCTGTATCATTGAGTTCCAATCAGGCGCTTCTCCCTGTGATACCTGATCGATATACAGACCGGTCGCTTCCAGTTCAAATGCAAGCATTCCGGCAAATTCAGCTGGAGGTCCTGCAAAGGGCATGTAGAGAACCAGATGGGTATCCGGAAGCACAGTTCCTTCCAGTGTTAGTGCCGGTCTATTCTCACTCCAGCCTTCTACAGTTGTCCTTACTGATTCTATCGGACCTGTAACAAGGTTGTTTGTAACTGACAGACCGGGCAGCGGAGGATAGCTGAAGACTCTTGTCGTGTCGCCTCTGGTGGATATTATCAGCTGAAGGATATTATCTCCTACAGATAGACCCTCAATAGGGGGACAATAAGTTCTGCTCCAGTCGGAAGTATCCCATCCGGGGCAATGTGATTCGCTTGCGAATTTTGCTGTATCCCAGAGAAGGTCCCAGGAGGAACCCGGATCGAGTGAAGCTGCGGTCTCGAGGGCGACTACTCTGATGTGTTCCGCACTGAGGAGAGGCGCTCCTGCTCCTACAATGAAAAGCCTGCGACCGGCAGTATCGGCCATTACCCTGGTTTCATATATGTACGAAGGACCAAGTTCCTTCAGAGCTACCAGTGTTGTAAGCAGCTTAACGGTCGATGCCGGTCTGAAGTAAGAAGCTCCGTTGTGATTGTAGAGTATCTCTCCGGTATCTGCATCTGCAGCGTAAATACCTGCTCTCCATGAGGATGGTATTGAAGGTATATTCAGCGATATCGACAGAATCAACACTTGAATAATCAGGGTCAATCGGGTCTCCAATCTTTCGACTTGATACAAGAAGAAACTAGGCTTAGATTTCGTAAATATAACTGACTGACATGACACTGGAGTAACTGGAGGTTACCATGGTTCGGCAAATCGCAGGACTCACTTTATTGATCATTCTTCTCGGGTGTGGTGAACAACCAGAGGGCGGCACCACTCATGGAACTAATGGAGCAGTCGACCTTGCGACGGAATACGATGACAGTGTTGTGCTTACAGTGGGCGATAAAACTTTCGATGCCAGCATACTCGCACCTGTCCTCAGCCGATTGAATGGTGATTCTGTGCTGGTTCACCTGAAGATCGAATCGCTTATAAACAGATCTCTGATAATGCAGGATGCATACGAAAGAGGATTTGCTTCAACCAGCGCCATGGAGTTTTCGTTTGCCGAGTGGGAGAGGGAAAAGCTGCAGAATGTATGGCTTACCTGGATACTTGACCAGAAGGTGCAGCTGCCCCCTGATACCATTGAACAGTACTATTCACAGATGGGCACAATTCTGATATACAGTGAGATCGTCGTTCCCGACAGTGTTCAATGCGACAGTCTGAGGCAGCTTGTTCAGGGCGGTGCTGATATGGGTGATCTTGCCCAGGAGCACTCAATCATTCCCTACGGTGTATCCCCCAGAGGAGTTCATATGCCTGTAGACATGATGGAAGTATATCATGAGGACTACTCGCTCATTCAGAATCTCGAAAACGGTGAGTTATCCTCAATTGATCTATCAGATTACGGCTGGAGATTTCTCAGAGTCGACAGTACTTATCAGGACACGATACCTTCATTTGAAGACCTCAGAGACGTGATATCAGCCAAGATAACCGGAAGGCTGAAATTGCTGTATCAGGAGGATCTCTTTGACAGTCTGAGAACAGTCAACGATTTTCAGATAGCACAGGGTATACCTGAGTTGATATCCAGTCATTTCCTGCAGGATGACCGGGATCATGAGCCTTTCTCAGCCGAGCAGGAAAGCATGGCTGCATATACGTTCATCGATGGTGAAAGAACACTTCATTCTCTCGTTGAGAATATCAGGCAACTTCCTCCTATGAGTTCCAATTCGCCCGATGATCCCGAATGGATCAGAGAGCATTGCTTGCTCCTGGGTCTTTACGATATCATGGCGATGGAGGCAAGGAAACTAAGTATGGATACACTGCCTGATGTTGTTTCATATATGGATCAGCGTTTTGGCAATCACGTCCTTGATTTCTATTATTCGGAAATTATAGAACCGAGGTTGATTCCCACCGAAGAAAAACTGCTGGAGATCTACGAAGCCCATCGCGATTCATTTATTGTTCCCGAAGGCAGGATATTCAATACCGTATGCGCTGCCGGAGAAGAACAACTGGATCTGCTGGAGCAGCTTCTGGAGTCCGGGGACGACCCTTTTTCAATGATCGATCAGTTTACACCCGTAACCAGTATCCTCGCCCCGGGAGAGTCCTCAATAACCAGAGTCATGACCGCAGCGGAGATTCCGCCTCCATGGGACGATATGCTTTTCAGCTCTGAGATGCATCTGGCTTTTAACTGTTCTATAGGGGTTGATAGAGTAATGCTCTTCGAGTTGACGGAAATCATACCGGAACACATAGCGACCTTTTCCGAATCACAGGATCAGGTGCTGACAATCTTCCTGGCAATGGAGGAGGAAGACGTAATATCCGTACTGGTAGACAGCCTTAGTTCTGTATATCATATTGACATTGACTGGGAATTTGTCGACAGGTTTATTTTCGCTGATTCATCATCGACAGACCAGCTCTAGATCGATGTTCTTTGAAAGCAGGCTTCAATATGTATCTGATGTGTTTCTGGAGGTGTATCAATGATCTGTAGATGCTGCGGACACGATAACAACGGGCGGGATAGAGGGAAGTGCGATAATTGCGGTTTTGAGCTTGCAACTCAGAACGATTCCCTTGAAGTAAAGCGCAGCGCCCTTCAGAGTAAGCTTGAAAAACCCGTGCATTTCCAGGAAAGAACCGAGTTCAGAACTCCTCCATCAAGGGGGCACAGCGCTGTGATAGGTATTATTATAGCCATTGCCGGAGTAGCTGCGGCATTTGTCATCACACATATATTTGAGCGGGCTGAGTATACTCCAGTACTTCCGGAGCGGGATCAATTTGAGGAAGTTGTTGAGGAAACTCATATTGATCCCATTGCAGCTCTTATTGCCTCGGATATTGTCTACGTTATGAACGACAGCGCTTCACGAGCCCTGCCAAGAGCAAATGTCGATATGACACTTATTCCCGAAGGCTCTACAGTATCATTTCTCGGAAACTGGCCTGTTCCTCTGAGACCTGCGGCTGCATTTGTTCTTCAGAAAATCAGTCAGCGTGAATTCAACGCTCTGACGATAGACAGGATTTGCGTCTGGACCGATACCACTGAAACCGAATTCATCTCAGCACCACTGATCAGGATAGAACAGTCAAGCGTGGACACCATAATCTCTCCGGTACTCGTAAAACTCTACTTCACACCCGAGATGATGAGAGGCAGTATAGAGGAATTCAGTATCCAGTTCGATAGAGCTATAACCACATCTGAGTTCTCCGATAGCCAGCTGAACGACCTGGTTCTTACAGTATCCCGAAGGTTACAAAGCAAGGATTATGAAGGACGAAGAGTTCAGGTTGCCGTCCTGTTCGATTACAATGCGTACGACCTTGGTGATGCTGTCGATATTATGAGAAGAATTGCTCCCATGACTATCGACAGTCTTGGTTATGAAGCATTCTCTCTCAGTGTTTTCGCACTTACTGACTGAACACAGCCTCAGCGTATCAGCACAAGCTTAACGGATGATACGTTCTGCCCGGATCTATACACAGCAGTGTACAATCCCGAAGGTATATCATCATTCACAGGCCAGTGGAGGATTTCCTCCGGTGAGCCTGCCTGAATCTCTTTCCTGAAAACCAGCCTCCCTGCAGAATCGTATATCATGACCGTCCCGGCCCGGGAAGCACATAGTGTCTTCAGCAGAAAAGCTGATGATGGATTTGCTGAAAGCAGGAGAAGAGGGAACGGGTCAGTAGATTCAGCATTCTCCTCAATGCCGGTGGGAGGTGAGAATCGTACAGCGTCAGCCACGATCATGTCTCCTGATACACCGGTGTTATCCCCGATGATAACCGATAACCCTTCTGAAGCATCCCAGAACCCGCCAAGGGTGACCCACTCGTCTGCATATAGAGATTGATCCACCGTTACCGTATCTTCGGTACCGCTGTGAAGAATTCGGTAATCAACAACGGCATTACCTCCTTCAGGGAGCCATGTGTCAAGCATCCATGACCGGTTACTGTCGGGCAGTTCAAATGTCCATTCGGCCCAGTTTACATCCGGTCCTGAAGATATGGAATAGGTATAGAAGTATCCGTAGAACAACCCTCCTACGGTCACGTTTCTCCAGTACTGCTGCGGACCGTGAACGGTGAATCTGCTTTCAAGATTATCCGTAATACTGTCTATCCATACTTCTCCGCTGAATGCGTCTTCAAGGCAGTTCCACAATTCATCTCTTGAACCGTCGTAGCCCAGCGCCCAGATACCAACCCCCTGCAGGTCCGCTTCTCTTACGATGTCATATTTCAGCTCGAGGCTCTCTTCGTCATCGTACCAGCCCTGGTTCCAGGAGCCGCTGTAGTATGCGTACCATGGGGTCAGGGATTCATCATCCCATAGCCTGCCGTATGCGGCTGCACGGTCAGCCAGAGCTGTATAAAACAGGGTCAGGTATCCACCGGTTACGGATGAATGCGAAGAACTACCTGCTGTTTCCCATTCATGACCGTAGTAGGGGAGACCGACAACTATCTTGTCGTGCTGTCCCGGTGCATAAGTTGCGTAATCCCCGAGGCACCAGATCATATTTGCCGATGATTCCGGGGTTGAACCCCATCCGGTCAGGGGGCAGCACGGGCCGGCTACAGTTGACCAGGATCCATGAAATGGGTAACACATTATGAACAGCGCGTCGCAAATATCAGCAAGTTCGACGTAATCAAAGGCGCCGCTCCAGTCCACGGCAGGTGTGCAGATGGAGAGGTGGCTTCCCGGAACAGCTGCTTGGAGTTCAGATCTCAGTTCAAGCATGAAATCTGTCAGATTGTCCCTGTCCCCTGAGTCGACATTCTCGAAATCGATCGAGACACCATCCACAGGATTGTCATCTATAAGATCAACGATAGTGGCTATTGCAGCGTCTCTGTTGGTGGTTAGAATCGAATGTATACCTGCCGAAGAGAAATTAACAACTGTCACGATAGCGATTCCTCCGGCTGCATTCGTGCTGTCAATTGCATCTGAGAACAGGGATGGAAAACCGTTCCATGCACTTATCGTTCCAGAGCTGTTCATGTCCACGCAGAAGCAGGCCAGAATGCTTATAAGATCGTATCTCAGCCATGTATCGTTTCCCCAGTAAGGAAGGAATCCGTAAACCGTTCTGTTGAGGGATCTGCCCATGTTCAAACCAGTGACGGAAAGGGTTTCCGTTCCCTGGTGTAATTCATGCTCTATCATGTGCATGGAGGGAAGCTGACTTCTCCCGCATGGTTCAGTCGGACCCGGGCCGGACAGTAGTATCGATAGTACAGCTATCTGCCACATATTAACTCCCTTTGAATTGTTGTATTATTACCTATACAAATATCTTCCAGAGCGGTCAATCATCGGGCTGACTGCAGCGGAAACGAAACAGATTTAACAGGGGATTCCCCGGGAAGGCTCCCGAATGACCGACAGGCAGAAAATTGAAATATTCTCCGGAACACTGCGATACAGGACCGTATCCCGTCAGACCGGAGAAGTTTTTGATATGAAACCCTTCACGGAGATTGCTGAATATCTGGAAAAGGTTTTCCCGCAGGTACACAGAAATTTCAGAAAAGAAACCGTTGGCGGGGGAAGCCTTCTATTCACGCTTCAGGGCGCAGATCCATCCCTGAAACCCATTATGCTTACAGCCCATCTGGATGTAGTTCCGGCCGAAGATGGTGAAAACTGGCTTGAACCTCCTTTCTCCGGCAAGCTTCGGGATGGAAGAATCTGGGGAAGGGGAGCCATCGATTACAAGGTTGGTGTCTCAGGGATGCTTCAGGCCTGTGAGGATATCCTTGAGGGAGGGTTCACACCGGACCGGACAGTAATCCTCGCCTTCGGGCATGATGAGGAAGTAGGCGGGGAGAGCGGCGCTGCTGAGATAGTCAGGATTCTTGCGGATAGAGATGTATCACTCAGCTCTGTACTGGACGAAGGAGGTTACATATACAGCTTTCCCTGGATGAAGAGTGATGCTGCTGTTATCGGATTGGCTGAGAAAGGGTACCTTACGCTGAGGCTGACAGCACACGGGGTTCAGGGACACGCTTCCGTGCCGGAACTCAATACCGCTGCAGGCAACCTCTGCAGGTGTCTGGCTGAACTCGAAAAGAACCAGTTCGAAGCGAAGCTCTGCACTCCTGTGGAAATGATGCTTGGGGCAACATCGGACATGCTCGAGGAATCACTGATCACCGGTGATCACTCTCCAGCTCCCGCGGAGATGATGCATATCATTGAGAAATGGCCTTCGGGAAATGCTCTTGTAAGAACTACCACTGCTATAACCATGATCCGGGGCAGCAGCAAAGAGAATATCATACCCGCATCCCCCTATGCTCTCGTAAATTTCAGGGCTGTTCCCGGTGATAGTTCACTGGACATTCTTAATCATGTCCTGAGTGTAGCTGAAACGCTTGGGGTAGATGTGCAGTATGAGGATAAGAATCAGATACACGAACCCTCAGGTATAGCTTCGATGGAAACGGTTGAATACGGAGCCATAGAAGCATCAGTACGGGGAATCTGGCCTGGTATCCCGGTTGTGCCGGGCATTTTCCCGGCAGCTACCGATTCGCGGCATTACTGCAGAATTGCTGATAATATCTACAGGTTTGAGCCTGTTCACCTCGGAAAAGATGGTCTCGGAGCGCTTCATTCCGAAGGTGAATCCATTTCAGTGGAGGATTATCTCAACGCTATCAGCTTCTATACCGATTACGTAAGGAGAGTCAGTTCAGTATGACTGGATCAGGGGAGAAGGAAACCCTCAGAAGAACGACAAGGATTACATTGGCAGGCTTTATCCTTAACATCCTGCTGTCCAGCTTCAAGCTTGCAGGAGGTATACTGAGCAACAGTAATGCCCTGGTTGCAGATGGCGTGCATAGCCTCTCTGACTGTATCACAGATGTAGCGATACTGATCGGAGCGAAGTTCTGGACAAGACCATCCGATGTGAATCATCCGCACGGTCATTCCAGAATAGAGACACTTATATCGGGATTCATCGGTTTCTTTGTAGTTATTACGAGTGTTTACATTGCCTGGAAATCTTTCGGAGCAATAATGAATCCGGCTGAAACTCCACCGGGATGGCCAGCATTTGCGGTTGCAGTGATTGCGATTCTGGCCAAAGGAATTCTCTCCAGATGGACGTTTAGGATAAGCAGAGAGCTCAAATCCGCTGCTCTCGCTGCCAACGCAATGCATCAGCGATCCGATGCTCTCAGTTCGATTCCGGTAGCTGTAGTTGTGCTCGCCGCAAGGATAGAACCTTCGCTCATAGTGATGGACGGCATCGGTTGGGTGATTGTATCCCTGTTCATTTTCAAACTGGGAATCGATATTATCAGACCAGCTCTATGGCAGCTTTCGGATACGGCTGCCCCTCCTGAGATAATAGAAGAACTGAGGAGAATTGCCTTATCGGTAGAAGGTGTGAAGAATGTTCACAACCTCAGAACGAGATATCAGGGGGATGGTGTTCAGGCTGACATGCATATTGTTGTCGATGGCAGTATGCCGCTTGAAGAGGCATTCTTCATACTCAAGAAGGTTGAGCAGGACCTGTATTTAATGGGGCCCGGTGTTGTTGATGTCATGGTGAGACTTGAACCGGGGTAATTTCATCAGGCAGAAATGCTGCTTTCTCAGCCCTTGCGTCATACCTGCGGAACTGTATAATTATTAGGAGTGTGCATTCCCTGGAGGGAGGCGATAATGGCTTTCAGGATTGTAAGCAGTGCTTTCAAGAATAACGATTTCATTCCCCCCTGGTATTCCAGATCCCAGGGTGATTCATCTCCTCCTATCGGCTGGACAAAACCTCCAAGAAGAACCGTAAGCCTTACCCTTATAGTTACCTGCACAGACGCTGATAACGGCAGAGTGTACTGCCACTGGGTAATGTACAACATTCCCCCCAGGGCAGACACGATCTACGGAAACCAGCCGCACAAGAACGTTTCGCATGACGGTACGCTGCAGGGGGTTAATAGCTTCGGAGGAGTTGGCTGGGATGGTCCTGCTGATGATATCTGGGAGCAGGAACTGCACTTCAACCTCTACGCTTTGAATTCCAAACTGGACCTGCCGGGCGGATCTTCGTACCATGATGTCCAGGATGCCATGGAGGGTCACATACTGGAAAAAGCAGAGCTTATCGGAAGGTACTCACCAAACTGAAACCTGAAGAACTGAGAAGCCGATTCGCAGCTTTCTGGAACATCTCCAGGGACACCGTTTTTCTTAATCACGGATCCTTCGGAGCATGTCCGGTCGAAGTCAGCAATTACCGTAAATCCCTTCTTGATGAATTCGATAAGCAGCCAGTGCGTTTCCTGCTCAGAAAATACATGCCTGCGCTTCCTGGAATCCTGGAGAGACTGGAGATATTTACCGGAGCATCTCCCGCTTCTGTAGTGCTTGTACCCAACGCGACCACAGGTGTGAATACCGTTCTTTCAAACCTGCAGCTGAATCCCGGAGACGAACTCCTGACAACAGGTCAGGAGTATTTTGCATCAAGGAACGCCCTTGAGTTCTATGCCCACCGGAATAGCGCGGAGATAGTAGAGGTTCCTATTGATGTTCCGGTATCCGGCCCCGATCAGGTTATTGATTCTATCATGTCACGAATAACAAGCAGAACCGTTCTTGTACTTGTTGATCATATTTCAAGCGCAACCGGTATGATCTATCCAATTGAAGAACTCATTCAGAAACTGGATAAACTCGGGATAGATGTCCTTGTGGACGGAGCGCACGGCCCCGGTATGGTTCCTCTGAACCTGGCGGAACTGGGCGCTGCCTATTACACCGGCAACTGTCACAAGTGGATGTGCACACCCGGAACTGCCGCGATACTTTATGTCAGACCTGACAGACAGAATGGTTTCCGGCCTGCAGTTATGAGCCATTTCGCTTCTGATTTCAAAACTGAACTATCCGAATTCCAGGTTGAGTTTTCCTGGAACGGGACGATCGACCCTACTCCCAGAATGACCATTCCCTTCACAATAGATTATCTAGAAAAACTGCATCCGGGAGGTTGGTGCGGGATCATGAAGGACAATCATGAGAAGATGGCCCGAGCGAGTGAATTGATCTCAGAGAAACTTGGATTACAGCTTACATGTCCTCCGGGCATGCTCGGTTCCATGGGTGCTGTGATACTTTCGTACAAAGCTCCTTCCGGATTACCTCACCCCGAAGGTATCGATCCGCTCTGGACCTGGCTGCTGCGGGAAAAACAGATAGAGATACCTGTGATTTATACATCCGATCCTCCCGGAAGATTCCTCCGGTTCTCAGCACAGCTGTACAACGGTGATGCCGAGTACGAATATCTCGCCGAAGCCCTCAATGATTCTCCATATCTGTAGTCGGGATCGATGCAATGGTTGAATTATATGAGATTCTCAAAATGACGAACCTGAAAACATGTAACAACAGCAATATCACCGTCTGGAGGCCGGTATTCCTGCTCCTCTGTGCAGCTGTTGCAGTGCTCATCAGCTGCGGAAATGATCCTGCCGGTCCGGAAGTCGCAGACATGCCAGAGCACGATAAAAGGTTTGGTCTTTATTCGCTGGATCTTACCACAGGAGAAGTTGAGTTGATATACAGTTCGGATAACTCACTTCACAAGATACACGAAAATTCTGAAGGAACAATGCTTGTATTGCAGGAAAATTTCGGAGACAACACCTTCGTTGACAGCGAGATATGCCTGATCAACTCCGACGGTTCGGGATACCAGCGGATCACGGACAATACATGGCTGGATGCATACCCCTCCTGGTCGCCTGATGGAACGCAGATACTCTTCCTTTCCTGGCCGGATTATCCGGACAATACACTGGATATTTTTGTAATGGATGCCGACGGTACAAACCCGGTGGAACTCTACGATTCAGGATACCATGATGCCGACTGTCACTGGGTTGGCTCAAAGATCGTATTTACAAGAGAAAGCCAGATCTGGATTATGGATGAAAACGGCACCAATGCAGAACAGGTGACTGATTATGCACTCGCAGGTCAATGGGGAAACGCTGATCTTCCTTTTGGAGATTACGATCCCCGGCTGAACCCCTCCGGCACTCTGATCAGTTTTGACAGGATGGTTGATGATCAGAACCCGAGCGGGAACTGGGATTTCTACACTATAAGTCCTGACGGCACCGGTGAGACAGCCATTACCAGCACCGGCTGGCAGCAGTTCATTGCGGAATGGTCACATGCGGGTGATCGCCTTCTATTTCTGGTGGCCGGTATGGGTGGTGGCGGCATCTACGATCTGTATACGATGAACCCCGACGGCTCGGATTTGACGAACATCACACCCCAGGACTGGCCTGCGGAGTTTCTCTGCACTCTCGGGATCTATTCACTTGGCGACATGAAGATCTACTTTGTGGGTGAGTGGTGGGAATAAGAAATGTCACGAATCGTTATCGACTGTAATAGTCTTCAGGCAATGCCTTCGCCAGGGCACGGGAAACTCAGGATGGATACTATTAGAGCTCTTACAGCTACTCTATAACTACGAATCGTTCTAAGGCTGTGAAGTCTCCCGATGTCATCCTGCAGAAGTAGATTCCAGGATATAGATCCCCAAGCAGAACTTCATGGTACCCTTGGAAATACACATCTCCATAATTTTCACTGACCAGTCGACCTGACATGTCGAAGATGGAAACATTAACGTAAGCCGGTTCGAGCAGCCCGAATCTCACGGAAGGGGCTGAAGCCGGATTCGGTGAGAAGGGTAGAAGCACGGTTCCTGCGGGGATCGCATCAGGAGATTCACCGATACCCAGAGGGTCCCATGAAAGGGTAACATCATGCAGGGAAGGAGTAGTATCTGAATCTGCTGTTTCAAGAAGGATCCTGTACTGGAAATAGCTGTCGTAGTCGTTGAGAACAGCATCGAGAGCGCAGGGAGCTGTAATTGTATCGGACCAGACACCCATATCAGCGTAATCATCTGATGCTCTGACAAATATCGCTACCGAAGTACCAGGCGGAGTAGTTGCGTTCCAATCTATGTATCCCCAGCCGGGATCATTGCCCAGATACAGAATGCTGGATACCATGTCACCAGAAGCTGAATAATCGGAATAATCCCACCAGGATATGTCATCGTCATCGTTGGCTGCGCCAAGGATGTCCATTCTGCCGTCACTGTTTATGTCTTCTGAATAAACGGATACAGCAAGAGGGAAGTCCAGGTCAATACTGTGTTCGGTCCAGGAGGTACCCGAACCGTCTTCGTTCTCCCACCAGATGATCTCCGAAGCGTACCAGGCAGCTCCAAGCACATCCATATCACCGTCGCCATCCATATCCTCTGAATATACGGACCCGGCACCATCGAAGTTTCCATCAACGGTGTGCTCCGTCCATGATGTGCCCGAGCCATCTGTATTTTCCCACCATGCTATGTCGTCTAC
>QNDS01000015.1 GCA_003644925.1 Candidatus Fermentibacterota bacterium | reverse complement strand
GATTGAGATATCCTCCGCTCCCAGTTCTCTGGCGATCTGAAGCCCTCTTATTTTCCCCGAGAACATCGCGGCGCTGGCTTCGGCTATCTCCTCCGCGTCACCTGCCATCAATGTTCTCATTCCGAACTTCATGGCCTTCTGGTGGAATTCATCAACAGGGTTAAGCCCCACTGCAACCAGAATGGTGTCCACTTCCCAGCTTTTCTCGGTGCCGGGCAGGGGGGCGAACGAATCATCAACTTCAGCGATAGTAACCGCTTCCACCTTCTCATTGCCATGTGCGGCAAGCACGGTATGCCGGGTGAATATTGGAACGCCAAGCCTCTTGATCTTATCCGTGTGAACCTTGTAGCCGCCGCATCGGGGCATAGCTTCCGCCAGGCCCACAACGGTCATCCCGGCTTGCAGAGCATGGTATGCGGCTATCAGACCGACGTTCCCTCCGCCAACAACAAAGATTCTCTCCGAACATCTCACCAGATCCCTGTTCACAAGGGTCTGGAATGCTCCAGCGCCGTATACTCCGGGCAATGTGCACCCTGGGAATGGAAGTGATTTTTCCCTTGCTCCGGTTGCGATAAGCAGATATTCGGGCTTCACAATTCTGTAACCGTCTGAACACCTTACACCAACCGTACCGTCACTGAATACTCCGAGAACAATACTGTCGAGCCATACATCCACAGACTCCAGTCCCTTGATCTCTCCTGCAAGCAGGGAAGCTATGTGGATACCCCTTGTTCCGGCATGGCAGTCAGCCATGGAGCCGAAGAACTTGTGCGTCTGCAGAACAAGCTTACCGCCAAGACGGTCCTTGTCGTCAACTATGACGGTATCAATACCCTTTCTTCCTAGTTCTATAGCGGCGGCCATACCCGATGGCCCGCCGCCGAGGATCAGGACATCCGTTTCAATCGTACGAGGCTTCCGAACGTCAGGTCCGGGAAGATCACTCAGTTCGGGAAGACCTTCATGGCTTTCTATCCGCATACCCGCCTCGAGCGGAACTATGCAGCTCTTGCGCGGAATGCCATCTATAAGAAGAGTACACTGTGAGCACTGTCCATTCGCGCAGAACATTCCCTGCGCGCTTTCGTCTGCGTGGTGGTGTCCGAAAATGTGAACCCCCATGGCAAACAGAGCGGATGATACGGCTTCACCCTCGATACCGGTGACGGATTCTCCATTGAAAGTGAATTCAACTCTATTGATCCCGGATTCTTCCAGAACCGGATGTCTTGTAATTCTTTTTTCCCCGGAAGGCACTTCTCCTCCTTAGCGGTACTCTGGATCTGCTTAATAATCAGAGAATGGGCAATCTATTACTGCACCGGAAATGATGCAACAGTTTCAAGTGTTATTTCTTTCCTGTTTTCCTGCTCCAGTCGGCTGCGAATTTTATCCTTCTGGGTTTCAAGGCTTTGGCAAATCCCCTGCATCCGGGGTAATTGACGCATCTCCACACGGTAATATGCGGATACTTATGCAGTTTTGTCATAGCTCCGCATAATGGACACACGGGAATATTATCCCCTGCCTCTCTTTCTATCGCTCTTTCCTCGGCATCTATCTCCTTGTATTGCTTCTTCCTGTCGGGGCCCCCCAGCCATTGGTGTATCACCTGCCTGATTATGAACCAAAGGAACGCCAAGCCCACAAACAGAAGCAAAAGCCTCGTAGAGTTCATTTTTATCCTCCAGGCAGAGAAGTAGTTTTCTTCAACAGTTAGCGGTTGACAGAAGCTCTTTTCATGCGTAAGTAATATGGTCTATTATCAGGATGAATATTAGTAACCTTTTTCGATAAGAACAAGTACGGGATTAGAGGAGTATTGACTTGAAGAACTACAATTCAGATAAGCTTAGAACATTAGCAGTTGTCGGTCACGGAACGGTCGGAAAAACCAGTCTCTGCGACTCGCTTCTTTTTGTAAGTAAAGCAGTTGATCGCCTCGGAAGTGTCGATAGCGGCACAAGCCAGTTCGATTACACTGATGAGAGCCGCGACCGGAAACACAGTCTTTCCTCTTCCATGGGTATAGTTGAACACAACGGTTACAAGATCAACATAATCGATACACCGGGGCTTGCGGATTTCCACGGCGCTACTATCGGCAGTGTCATAGTGTCCGACGGAGTTATTCTTGTCGTTGACGGCTCAGACGGTGTAGAGGTTGGAACCCTTAAAACATGGGACTTCGCCGCGAGGAACGATACACCGCTGATGATCTGGGTAAACCGGGTTGACCGCGATAATGCTGTTTTTACAAGAACACTGGAAGATGTCAGAAAGAACCTCAGGAAAACCGCAATTCCGGTAACATTTCCAGTAAAGGAAAACGGTGTATTCAAAGCGATTGTCAACGTACTCACAGGTAAGGCCGTTGATGCGCAGGGTAAGGAAATCCCCGTACCGGAATTCGCAAAAGATGACGCTGAATTGTACAGGATGCAGCTGGTCGAAACTGCTGCCGAGTCCGATGATAAACTGATGGAATCATTTTTCGAGAATGAAACGCTTTCGGAAGAAGAACTGAGCATCGGCCTTAAAAAGGCATTTACAGCCAGGAATTTCTTCCCCGTATTCAGCGGTCTTGCAATACCTCCTGTCGGCCAGAAGTTCCTCCTTGATTTAATCCCGGATCTCGTGCCCTCTCCTCTCGAAGGACTCCCTGTAGCCGCAACCGATCGGGACAAAGAAGTTATGATTGATCCCGATCCATCGGGGCCCTTCGTAGCCCGGGTGTTCAACTGCAAAGTAGACACACACATGGGTGAAATAGTCTTCGCACGTGTACTGAGCGGCGGAATTGAAGGAACCACAGATATATCCAATACAACAAAGAACGCTTCCGAACGCCTTGGCAACTACTATTTCATAAGCGGTTCGAGCAGAACCGATGCAGACAGACTGGTTACGGGAGATATAGCTGCAATAGCCAAGCTGAAGAATACCTCCACAAACGACACTCTCGGCCAGAAGGGTGGCAAGATCATCCTCAAGCCCATTGTCTTCCCCGAGCCCGTCTACAGGGTGGCCATCGCTCCAAAGGAGAGAGGTCACGAGGACAAAATGGGTTCAGGACTCTCAGTTCTTGCATCCCAGGATCCCACACTTATTCTCAGAAACGAATCCGAGATCGGACAGACGACCCTTTCGGGAATGGGTGAGCTTCACCTCAAGGTTATGCTCAGCAGGCTGAAGGACTCAACCGGAGTGGAAACGGAAACCTTCAAACCGAAGATCGCCTACCACGAAACGATCACTAAAAAAGCTGAAGGTTCCTACAAGCATAAAAAGCAGACAGGCGGCCGGGGTCAGTACGGTCATGTATTCATCAGGCTTGAACCCCTGCCGAGGGGTGCCGGATTCGAATTCCAGAGCAAGGTAGTTGGAGGAAACGTTCCCACCAACTTCATTCCCGCGGTTGAAAAGGGAGTAGTTGAGGCCATGAAGAACGGCCCCATTTCGAAATGTAAGGTCGTTGATGTAAGGGCTGTAGTGTATGACGGTTCCTACCATCCTGTGGATTCCTCGGATATGGCTTTCAAACTGGCTTCCAGAAAGTGTTTCAAGGAAGTCATGATGAACGCCGGCCCAAGCCTCCTTGAACCTGTCGTGAACATGGAAGTCACAGTTCCCGAAGAATTCATGGGGGATGTAATGAGTGATCTGACTTCCAGGCGCGGGCGTATACAGGGAATTGAAGCTGAGGGCGCATTCCAGGTCATAAAAGCCAGTGTTCCGGAGGCCGAGCTTTTCCAGTACACAAGCACTCTTAAATCACTCACTCAGGCAAGAGGCAGTTTTGTTCAAAGCTTCGAAGGTTACCAGCCGGTTCCTAAGGATATAAAGGAAAAAATAATGGCCAGCGTTACCGAAGAGGAAGAATAATATGGAATCAAAATACAGAACGACTACGGCTCTTGTTCTAATATTTGTGTTCCTTCTTTCATGCCCCCTTATGGCCGGAGAAGGCGGGGGTGGGGAAACCGGCGAAGATGGCGATTCTAACGCTATGACATATATCACCATAGGCCTCGTTGTCGTAGTGGGAGGCCTCTTCTTCCTTGATATTCTGGCAGGTCCCAGCGGAGAAGCCGTCATAGCTGATACAGTACCGGACCAGATCATCGAAACGGGTATCAACTGGGATGAAGCCTTCCCTGAAGAAGAGCTTATCACACTCGCCGTGTCAGTTTTCCCCGGAGAAGAGGGGTCCGGAAACACGGTGCTGTTTATTAACGTACTCAATGATCTTGCCGGTGATAATATTGCAGTATACAATGATCCTCTGGATCTAGGGACAGATTCCGCTGTCCAGCAGGCAACAATGGCTCACGAATATTTCGGCGTAAACTACCTTATCTTCCAGCTGGAGGATTCGGAGACCCTTCGATACGGGATAGCATCCCCGGATTCAGTTCTCTGGACATCCACAGATCAGTCAGATAACAGTATGCTGGTTATCGCAGAAAATGTTCTACAGTCGGGTGTCTTCTAAGAAGCGGGCCCGGAACATTCAGGAACCTGAAGTGTTATGCAATTGAACTGACGTTCTTACGCTAATCGATAATAGAGAATATCTATCAGTAAGTTCACTGAAAGGATGAATATGAAATATCTAGTTTCTATTATTCTGCTTTTGGCGGCTTTTGTCGTCTCTGCAGATGAAATGACCGTACAGATACCTCTTGACGCTTCGACGATCAACTTCGATGAAGCCGGTATCTATACAATAATAACCGGTACCGGAATGGGACTGATGGGAGTCGAGGGCGATCCCAGCCTTCCGCAGTTCACAGCCAGGATAGCACTTCCCACCGGATGCGCCGCAACCGGGATGGAAGTTGTGAATGCTGTGTATACAACTGTTCGCGGATCATTCACCGTAGTACCAGCCACTGCACCGGTTCCGCTTTCTGTTGAACAGGAAATTTATCCTGTTGAACCGAATCCGGAAATCTACGGTTCAGCAACTCCTTACCCTCTGCGTCCGGTTAGTTTCGAGGGTTCAAGTGTCATCATGGGAATTCCGGTTGCCTACGTTAGAGTGTTCCCAGTGAGGTGGAATCCAGCCAGCAGAACAGTTGAGATCCTCTCAGACCTTACATTAAACGTAACCTACGAAACCAGTCCTGAAGCATCCACGGTTTTTACAAGAAGCATCCAGAGCGAACTGCGCTCACAGGAGATAGTGATGAATTCCGTAGTTAACCCGGATGCCGTTTCGGCCTCGGGTGCAGTAATTGTTGATTCAAAATTGCTTGCCTACGGTGAATATGTGATCATCACCTACCCTGATTACGAAAGCTACGCCCAGGAACTGGCAGACTGGAAAACCTCCAAGGGTATCCCAACAAACGTTTACACAACCACCTGGATACAGAGCCAGTACACCTGCGTCGACCTTCAGCAGGAAATCCGTGCATTCCTGACAGACTGCATTACCGAGGGTGCGGAATACGTACTCATATACGGTGATGACAACAGGATAGCAGGAAGGGACTCCAGAATCAGTTACTCCTCCTATACGGAGTATCCTCCCGTTGACCTTTACTTCGCCGACATCAACGACACCGCTCCCGGTGCCGACCTCTGGAACAGCAACGGAAACAGCATCTGGGGTGAATACGGAATCGATAACGTTGATTACCACCCGGACCTCTGGGTTGGGAGAGCAAGTGTAAACACAACAGGTGAATGCACGATCTTCAATGACAAAGTATTTGATTACGAACGTGTTACAATTACCGACTATTTTGACACAGCTCCGATAGAATTGAGAATCGGATACACTACAGAAATGCTCTGGCCCGGATGCTACGGTTCGGCAGGTGCAGAACTTATATCCAACTTCGTACCCTCATCGGCCTGGGAAGAGGAGAAGTGCTACGACTCAGCCGGTACCAACAATGTAACGATCACCAGAAATATGATCAACGATGGTCCGCACCACCTCTACCATGCGAGTCACGGCTCACAGACTTCCTTCTCCCTTCCGGGCGGAAGTTACACAACATCTGATTTTATGAATCAGACCAACATCTCAGGTGGCGGTCTCCCCGCTATCTGGAACTCCATCTCGTGCCTTATCGGTCACTTTGATGGATACGAGTGTATGGCTGATGCATGGCTCAATGCTCCCAACGGCGGAGGATTCGGAGCGTTCAACGCAAGATATGGATGGGGAAATCCCAGCAGTCCCGGTTACGGACTTAGCGAAATTCTCTCAAGGTATTTCTACGATGTAATGTGGAACGATGACCTTTACAATCTCGGAGTTGCGCACGCTATGGGCAACGATGAAATGTCCCCTCCGAGTTCCGATATTGAGGACTGGTGCGTTAAAGAATACAACCTCTTTGGCGACCCTGAACTTCCAATGTGGTTCCTTGATGCCGATATCCTTTCCGCTTCGCATCCCGCTACTATCTCGGGCGCCGGTAATGTAACAGTAACAGTTACCAATTCAAGCGACGCTCCTGTAAGCGGAGCAAGGGTATGCCTTCAGAAGGGCAACTGGCAGACCGGAGAGGTTTACGAAGTCGGAACAACCAACGGAAGTGGTTCCGTAACGCTTTATGTCAACCCCACCACAACTGGAACAGTTTCAGTCGTAGCCTGGGCAAGAGATCATATCTCCTACCAGGGCAGCCTTACTGTAGCAGGTGTTGGAGTTGAAGAGGGCGGAAATCCTGTATTCGTCAACAGTACGGGCGCTGTTTATCCAAGCCCCGCCATGAGCATCGCTACAATACCCTTCAGCCTTGCCGCAGCAGGCACCGCTAGGGTCGATGTATACGATGTTGCAGGCAGAATTGTCACAACCCTGGCAGCCGAAGAAATGGCAGCAGGACAGCACAATCTTGTCTGGAACCTTGAAGATTCAAGCGGCTCGGTAATTCCTTCAGGTGTATACCATGTAAGGATTGTAACCGCAGACTGGACAGGCACAACCAACCTTGTTGTAACCAGATAGAATCTGCGTAAAAAAGCGGATAGGAAAGGGCGGGGAAATCCCCGCCCTTTTCAGTATTACAGAAATATCGATACGGTATGGAATATTCTGATTTGGAAATTTTACCTGATTTGTATAATACTATTATTCGGAAACATGAGACTGCAGACTTTGGAGGATGTCATGAAGAACAGCGTAAGGTTAATCGCGGTGTTTATAGTTCTGATTTCAACGGTAATTGTCATTACTGGATGCGGTAACGATGCAGAACCGGAAGCCCCTGCTGATACTTCGAGTTCGGAAGCCGTGGATACACTCATAATAGCGGTTACAGATACCATAGGGGTTGAAATGGGCGACAGCTCCTACGTATTCGGTATGCTGATGGAAGTCGCACACGGAGCGGACGGAAACATAATCGCTCTGGACATGAACAGGTCCTGTCTTTCGGTCTACTCCCCGGGCGGCTCCTTCATCGGCTATATCGGATCATCGGGTCCGGGTCCCGGAGAGTTCCTGATACCCATTGATTTTGCTGTAATGTCAGATGGAGGCATTGCAGTAAGCGATGCGGTAGCCAGGAACATTTCTTTCTTCGATGCGGAGGGCATATTCCAGGAAGCTATGGAAGGCTTCTTCCCCACACCCCCCATGTCCATAGAGGGCTGCCCGGACGGAGGTTACGTCGGGCAGAGCATGTCTATGGTGATGACCGGAGAGACTATGGAGGCTTCCCTGCAGCTGTGCAAGTACACCGACAGCACCGAAGCCGATGTAATCTATTTTTCAAAACCGATGGAAATGGATTTCTCGGGTGGAGGTCAAGCCAGTCTTCAAAGGGGACCGGAGTTCGATTTTGCTGTGGGTCCCGATGGAAGCGTGTTCGTAGCTGAATTATCCGACACGCTTTTTGCAGTAAGCGGCTACTCCCCGGATGGAGAGGAGTTCCTTACTCTGTACGAAGAAAGGGAAAAAACTCCACTGACACAGGAGGAGATAGATGCCGGATCACTGGCAATGTCCATCATGATAACTGATGGAGAGGCTTCATCCTCTATGGACAGAGTCGAGAATGTGTACCCGTGGAGGAATGTGATTGCTTCCATAGGAGTTGATTCCATGGAAAGGATATGGGTTGAGATGGCATGTACAGATACACCTGTATTCAGAGTGTACGATTACTCCGGCACTCTTCTTTTTGTTGCTGTACCGGACGTTGCGTTCACTGCTGTCACGCGGCCTTCCTTCATGATAGACAGCGGCGGTATACTGGCATGTGACAGGGATCCGATGGATTATCCGAAGATATACAACTTCCAGCTGCTGGAGAACTAGAATGGCAATCCTGCTGCTTCTGCTTACGCTATCGTTTCCCGGCACGGGTCTTGCGACCCCGGGTGAAATTGACCCTTCAGACCCATCTGCGGGAGATTTCCTGGATCTTGATCTTTCGGAGTACTACCGGATAGCAGCGGAAGCGTACAGAGACGGGAATTACAACCTTGCCATCAGATATTACCTCGCATCCCTGACAAGAAACATCGATAACGAAATCGCTATTTACAATGTTGCCTGCTGTTACGCTCTGATGGGTAATGTGGAGCTTGCTTCCCTCTACCTGCAGAGGGCAGTGATCGCCGGGTATCATGATATCAGCTTCATGCGGGGAGATCATGATTTCGATAGTGTGCGCGATGATCCTCTCTTTATCGGCACCATGCAGCATATCTCAGCTGCGCTTGCCGAAGCCCCTGAATATTCAGGTGAAGGATACCTGTTCTATGCAGAGGCAGCCTTCCGATGTCTTTTGCGTTTCCCCGAAGGATATGACCCAGAACTGGAATACCCTCTCGTTGTCGGTCTGCACGGTTACGGTGATTCTCCGGAGAATTTCATCCGCCTCTGGGATTACTTCGATGGGCCTGATTTCATCTACGCCTGTCCAAGGGGACCTTACCCCTTTACGGAGAACAACGTTACCGCCTTCTCCTGGTTCAAGCCGTACGATGATGAGTACGATATCCGGGAACTTGACCTGCTTTCCACCGAGTATGTGATCTCAGTTGTTGATGACCTTCGGGAAAGGCACCTGATATCGGATGTTTTCCTCTTTGGATTCTCCCAGGGATGCGCCCTGACCTGGATGACTGGTATTGCGCATCCGCAGGAATTCACCGGGCTGATAGGATTTGGCGGAAGGCTGGATACTGCATTTGTCAACTCTGCGGGCTGGGATGATGCATCCGGGCTCAGCGCATTCGTGGCAAACGGCACCATGGATCAAGGTGCAAGTGTCGAGGCAGGATTGGAAGCGTTTGCAATCCTTGAAGATCTGGGGATTGAAGCGGTTTTCAGCTCATGGGAAGGGGTTCATATGGTTAACAGACCTGTGCTCCTTCAGGCTCAGGAATGGATGGAGACGCTTCGAAGATAAGCTGGGGGCCGGACCTAACATCTAAACATTTTTCCTTGTTTCAAGTATCGGGGTCGTATCTTGAATTTTGGCATTCGTAAATATCTTACAAATGAAATGCCAAAATTCAAGATACGACCCCGATAATGTTTAGATGTTAGGTCCGGCCCCGCTATTTAGGTATTGAGCAGAGGAAATCCAGAGGCTCACTACCGTTATTCACAAAGTTGTGCTCTTCATCCGGCAGCACGAGAATCACGGTTCCAGCGCTGATTTCATGATTTGTGTCGCCAAGCCTGATAAGGCCGGTCCCGGACAGGACGTAGAGTTCATGCTCCCAGGAATGATTATGGTAAGGAGTGTGTCCGCCCGGTTCAATTGTGAATCGCCTCATAATGAAATTGGGAGCGCCGTCAGCTTCCGATATGAGAACCCTTTTCTTCACTCCCCTGGCCTCTTCCATTTTCACATCTTCGGCATCTATATCGGTATATTTGCGGATTATCATCGAATAACCTCCGAGCTGGAAATGGTAACTTCAAATTCAGGAAGTCCCTTTGCGATATGCTTCTTAACGGTGCACTGCTCCGCTGAACGTACAAGCGCGTTGTGATACTTCTGCGGGAAAGTGGCGGGGACACGGATATCGATTTTCAGCTTCTGAAACATCCTCGTCTCAGTATCCCACTCGGCGTTCTGATACAGCGTGATGCCTTCGGCGGGAAGATCATGATGCTGGCAGAACGAAAGCACATAAATACCCGCGCAGGTCCCGAGGGAAGCGAAAAAAAGATCAAAGGGTTCCGGTTCGGACCCCTCTCCCCCGCCCCTGACACACTGATCCGTTCTGATAGTGAAATCTCCGTAAAGGGCATCAACTCTTTTCCCGCCGGGAAAGACTATTTCCATATCCACTGTATTCAGCGCTCCTTGTTCATTTGAATGATTTCTTGCCGGTCATTTCTGTGATCCGAAGCTTCAGTATCAGCACGTTGTCAATCCGCTGATCCGATATGCTCCAGTTATCAGTACCTGAATATTGCTTCATGAGAACATTCATTGCCTTTAGTTTATCCTCTCTTCCAGGGATTTCCTCAAGGTTTCCGTAACCTATTACACTCCTGTAGTTCATTCCCCATCTGAAGGCCTCTTCAGCCGGCTTGACAGAAACATCCGTTTCAATCTCGAAACATGCAAGTCTGTTACTGCGGATGAATTCCAGTTTCAGACCCTCTCCGGCTGAATGAAAATACAGGCACCCGTCCGAGTATCCATAGCACATCGGAACCACGTAGGGAACATTGTCTCTGCATAGTCCAAGTCTGCAAACGGTTCCGAGGTTGAGGATATCTTCCAGCTCATGGCTGCATGAGATCTCCCGCTTTTTAAGCCTCATACCAGAATCTCCCTGACTCTGCCCACCAGACCGCATTCCAGTCTTACCTTGATACCGTGGGGGTGCCGGGGAGATTTAGTAAGGATATCCTTTACGATACCCTCTGTTAGTTCGCCTGAACGCTGATTTGCCTTGGTTACTATCGTAACCTTCACACCTGCTTTAATATCAGCTCGTGCAGGAAGCATCATGGTATGATGTTGACCAGTTTGCCCGGTACAACTATCACCCTCCGCGGCTCACTGCCTCCCAGTAATTCCTCAATCCTGTCCAGAGAAAGAGCTCTTCTCTCAATCTCATCCGCACCGGTATTGGAGGGAACCGTGATCCTTGCACGAATCTTCCCTTTCACCTGAACGACAATCTCAACTGTATCCAGAACAAGATCGGCTTCGTTCCAGGAGGGCCATTCCTGCTGAGTAACCGTTTCTCCGGGGAAGTTCATCCGCTCCCACAGCTCATCGGAGATGAACGGTGTCATCGGAGCGAGCAGCACAAGCAGTTTCCGGATCGAATCCTTCCAGAGGCTGCCTGAGGCACCTGCCCTCTCCCTGTTGGCGGAAAGAAAATTAACGTACTCCATCATCGCTGCGACCGCAGTATTGAAAGCAAAGGAATTCATGTCTTCCGTGACCTTCTTAACAGTTCTTGCTGTGATGTAACGGAGTTCGGTTATGAAATCCTCATCCATCTCCATGGGCTCCGGTTCTGCCGTTTCATTAACAACCGACCAGACCCTCTTTAAGAATCTGTAAGTACCGGCTATCCCATCCTCGCTCCATCCCAGTTCAGCTTCGAATGGTCCCATGAAAAGGATATAGAGCCTCAGGGCATCGGCACCGTACTTCTCCACCATCTCATCAGGGGTAACGATGTTCCCCTTTGATTTGGACATTTTCTGTCCATCGGCTCCGAGTATCATTCCCTGATTCTTCAGAATGCTGAACGGCTCGGTAAAGTCGAGCATCCCTTCATCGTACATGACCTTTGTCCAGAATCTGGCGTAGATAAGGTGCATCACCGCATGCTCCGCGCCGCCTACGTAAAGATCGACGGGAAGCCAGTACTTCACTGCTTCCGGGTCGAAGGGTCTTCCGGATTCATGCGGGGAGGCAAACCTGAGGAAATACCACGAAGAACATACAAACCCGGCCATCGTATCGGTGTCCCGCCTGGCGGGTCCTCCGCATTGGGGACATACGGTGTTAACCCACTCTTGTGCCCTTGCAAGCGGAGAGAGTCCTGAATCATCAGGCTCAAAGTTCTCAATTTCGGGAAGAATAACCGGAAGATTCCTATCGGGGAGAGCACCGCAGCTTTCGCAGTGGATTATCGGGATCGGAGCTCCCCAGTACCGCTGCCTTGAGACAAGCCAGTCTCTTATCCTGTAGCGGACATCAGGTTTTCCGATTCCTTCCTCTATGGCGTATTCAGCCATCTTTACTCTGGCTTCATCGGAATCGAGACCGGTGAAAGGTCCGCTGCTTATCAGCTGTCCGTCAGCGACCGTGGCAGCTTCGGATGCTCCGAGGGGCACGCCTCCGGGGGCGATAACTTCAATAATGGGTATGCCGAACTTAACCGCGAAAGCATGATCCCGGGCGTCATGAGCGGGGACTGCCATTATTGCGGCGGTTCCATAACCTGCCAGTACATAATTGGCAACGTAAACCGGAATTTTTTCAGCGCTGTAGGGATTCACGGCAAAGCAGCCGGTGAAGACGCCGGTTTTCTCCTTCTCTGCTGCTGCAGTTCGCTCAAGGTCACTCTTAGCCATCGCTTCGTTTACATAAGTCATGACTTCTTCATGCTTTTCAGCGGTAACCAGTTTCTCTATATCCGGATATTCCGGAGCAAGAACACAGAATGTGGCTCCGTAGATAGTATCGAGTCTGGTGGTATAAACAGGAAGGTCTAATTCAAAACCTGTTTCCGGATTAACCACTCTGAAGATTACTTCAGCCCCCTCGGATCTACCGATCCAGTTCCTCTGCATTGCCTTGATCCCCTCGGGCCAGTCGAGATCTTCAAGATCCTGCAGAAGCCTGTCGGCGTACTCGGTGATCCTGAAGAACCACTGCTTCAATTTCTTTCGTGTAACGGAGCCTCCGCAGCGCCAGCAGATACCGCCTGCAGCCTCTTCATTGGAAAGAACTATCTTGCATGCAGGACACCACATCTGATCCTTTTCAGTCTGATATGCAAGTCCCCTGTCAAAAAGAAGATTGAAAAAATACTGGGTCCACCTGTAGTAGCCCGGATCGCTTGAATTGATCTCCCTTTCCCAATCGTAACTCGCTTCAATCAGCTTGAACTGCCTGCGGTAGGTATCCGAATTGATCCTGGTCACTTCAGCAGGATGCATACCCGTTTTAATAGCGTACTCCTCCGCCGGCTGACCGAAGGCATCCCAGCCCATCGGATGGAGTACATTGAAACCATCCATCCTTTTTTTACGGCAGATAACATCCGTTGGTATGTAATTCTTGCAATGACCCACAGACAATCCTGCTCCCGACGGGTAGGGAAAATAGTCGAGGCAGTAGAAAGATTCACTGTCAGGTTCGGTACCGGTTCTGTAAAGATCCATCCTCTCCCAGACAGGTTTCCATTTTTCTTCCAGTTTTCTAAAATCGTAGGGATCCAACGTTGTCCTCCAGATAAATCAAATGCCGTGGTTCGTGAACCGGTACTATGACCAGAAAATAGGCCAAGGTAAAGTATTCGCTATCCGGTATCCAGTGTTAAACAGGATACCTGCGGGTACTCGAATGCAGCACTTTGCAGTTGAATCAGTACTAATCCATGCAGGGAAAGAGTATATACAGGGAACCGTTCTTATCGTCCCTGCGGAGTGCACAGCCGGCCAGCTGCAGTATAAGGTACAGCAGGGAGATTTCTGAGGCTTGTGGAATCCCACCCGAGTAGTCGACCGGTACAGTTAGATCGCAGAGTTTTGCAGGAACAGTCTTCAAAGGGCTTCCATCGGTCTTCTGTATTTCTAATTTAACATACTGTTCCGCTTCCCTGTGCAGATCCCCCGTATACTCAAGGTTTTTTCTTCTGATGACAGAAACTCTGAAATCCGGTGCGGCTTCAGGACATACGATACTGCAGAGTTGAAGCGTTATCCGCTGAATGAGATCGATATCACCGGATATGTCGTAAAGACTGCCTGATATGGAAACAACCGGAGAGAACATCCCTGCCTCAATAAAGGAGGAAATAACCTTATCAAGATAGTGTTCGGTATTGATCCGCTTCGGAATTGCATTCAAAGACATCTGAATCAGTCTTAAGTAGAGGTAGGCCTTGTCCATGCCCTCAAAAGCGTACTTTGCAGTATTCAGAACAGCAGCTACAGGATGATCGGGGTTCAGGACCTTCTTTATGTGCATGAAACCTCTGCTGATGGCTTCAAGAAGGCTGTCCAGCATATCTCTTAATGCGGATACCGAATCTTCGGCTGATTCCATCTGCCTCAGATGCATTAAATACGAAGGTTCGCAGACCGGCCACCAGATGATGAGTGATTCTCCGATATGACCGTCAAGCGCTACGGCAACCATCTGCACAGTCTCTCCACCTCCGGTTTTGAGCTTCAGGTTCAACCTGCCTTTTTTCAGTATCCCGGAAATCCATGCATCCAGATGTGACCATTCGGTACCCGAGAACAAATCATAGACTGTCCTGCTGGAAATGGAGGCGTCGGATATATCCATCCAGGTGGACAGGAGTATCCTGCCGCTGCTGTTGGAAATAAGAAACTTGCCGGCCGCCCTGTCTGCGATAAATGTGAATCTTTTTCCTATAGCTGATTTTTCAAGTTCCACGCAGGTTCTGGCAACATTACGGACAAAATCCTTCAGAATTGAATAGTCTCTTCCGCCGTTAAACAGACATTCGCCGATAACCTCGTTATCAGTTTCCAGGGGAATTGCCCATTGGTGCAGCGCAACTCCATCTGTTTTCTGATCGTAGGATGTTCGCGTAACAGGATTGGTTCCCCGGATCTTAAGGGTAACCCTGGATGCCCCCGATATTTCAAGAAGTGCAGCTACTGCCGCCTCTTTAACCCTGATCCGGTCAGAAGCTGATAACAGTGCTGAAGTACCTCTGCTCAGAGCGGAGTATGTCTCGGCTGCCTTTTTAGCTGCATTGATACTGTATACATCTTCTGATTTAACTCCTGCCACAACTATTACTGGTTCAAGGTTTCTACCCTCGACTGATTCCGTTCGAAGAAGGCGCCAGGTACATCTGGTAGTTTCTCCATCCTGATTCTCAACTTCCCAGGATTCCGGGAATTCAGAAGACCCGTTTCTGATAAATCTCTGAGCTGCACTGATACCACCTATACCGTTGAAAAGTATATTGGCTGCAATCTCAGACCTGGCAGTGGCCAGATCGAAGGAAACTCCTGTCAGTTCTTCCATGGGCTTGTTCCATAAGATAACCGACCAGTCGATCCTGAAAAGAGCAATAGGTACATCAAGTGAATCGATCACGGTACCCGCAAGTTTACTCTGCCTGCTGAGCAGAAGGTCCAGATGCTCTATCTCAGTCTTGTATTCGTTAGCGTTGTGATATGCCCTGATCGCTTTAGCTGCTATTTCTGCGAGGGGAAACAGCTCTATCGATGAATCGGTTCCTATTGAGGCCATAATAATGTAGCCGTAAGTCTTTCTGTCCGACTCCAGAGGAAATACAAGGCAGCTGGTGAACCAGGAATCAAGGGCTCCCATATCATCCCCGGTGAGCCTGTAACCGGTATCGGAATCAACCAGAACTGAAGCCAGCCTCAACTCCAGAAAGGCTTCAGGTATATCATCCGGCCATTCGGATGTGAAGCCTGCGAGCCTGCTATCGGAAAGGGGGTCGGATAGATAAATAGCTACAGCGTCAGCATCTATGCTGTCACGCAATTTTTCAGCGATTTCAGCAGTACTGAAAGCGCTGGTGGAAAGGAGGGTATCAGCAAGATGATTAATCTTCTTTATCATTTCAAGGGAATTTTTACTGTTTTCATTCACAATTGTGATTTCGGAAATATCCTCAAAAATTCCGACTGCGTAGAATACATCCCCATAATCCTCAAGGATCGGGTGAACATCCTGAAGGATTACCCTTCTTGTTTTATCAGGAAGGATGAATCGGGCAGTTCTTGCATCCTCCTTCTCCTGTGATTGGCTTGAAAAGAAAGGTCTGGTAAGATCTTCGATGATCTCATAACTTTCGCTGGGCAGGATCTCATGGAGGTGAATACCGAGAAGGTTTTCAACCAGCCCGAACATACGACCGAAAGCCCTGTTGGCTACAAGTATCCGGAAATCCCTGTCGAATAAAACCAATCCTGTGGTCACTGAATGGAAATACGCCTGGTTCATCTTTCTGCTTGTTCTGAGGCGGTTTTCAGCCTGAAAACTCTCGGTTGTATCAAAACAGGTTCCAACCATACCACTGCTGCCCGGAGTGAATGTACACTCAATTCTACGCTGGGCATCGGGATGGCAGACTACTTTTATCTGTTTGCCATCCAGAACCATCTTTACGACATTCTCCCAGGAATACAGTACAGGCGATACCAGAACATCCTGTATACTCTTACCGATCACATGCTTCTGGGGTATCCTGAATATACTGGACATAGCTTTATTCCAGAGTGTGATACTGCCTGTTCTATCGGTTCCCACAATACCTGCACCGAGTTCATCAAGCATGATGTTACTCCGGCTCTGAAATCCAGGAATACCGAAGATGACTATCTCAGCCTGATCTCTAACTGTGGTAATAGACCCGGTGAGGGAAGATGTGGATAAATGAACCGGGATATCCGGCATTCCACCTGCAAGAACGGTTGCGAGTTCAGCAGGAAGAAGAGTAAGAGGCTCTGCTGAATTGATCAGTCTTCGAGCGCTTACACCCAGAAGTCCTTCACTGTCACCGGAAACAAGCAGTACACCTGAATCCGGAGTCCAGCTGATCCTTACCCATCCACGAGAATGTGCGGCGCCTGCCGTAGTACTATTGTTCATCCTATTCGCTCTCATCATACAGCGATGAAACAGCCATAGTTAGATTACATACTGCAGACCAATGCAGAAGTGAGTCCAGGAATCATCAACGAAATCCGAGTATTCGTTGGGAAATGAGGTGCTTTTCCGGGATCTTCCACTATGGGACAATGCGCAATCTATTCTAACCCGACCCATCTGGTAATTTCCTCCAACGGAGAATGCAAGGCCCACGCGGTTCATATTCTCCCCCTCATTGAATCCGACACCGGCATACATGTTCATATTGTCCTGTATGGGAGTTTCAATGGAGAGCTTCCCGATAAAAAAGTTATTGTTCAGCGGATCGATTATTTCACCTTCAAAACCCATCGTAGAATTTCCTATGTGCTCGGCTCTGGCTCTGCCTGCAATCGAGATTCTGGAATAGTAATGATCTGAGGATCCTGAAGTGTAGCAGACACCGGCGCTTAACTCATCGTCAGCTAGAAGAAAACCAAGATGGTAACATGCCTCAGAAGCATCCCAGCTCCATGAATACGTTGAATCGATGTAAGGAGTGTATTTCTCATCATAAACATATTCGTAGCTGACCTCACCGAATCTCAATCCGGCCGACACTCCTGCTGAGAAATTGTCGTTGAAACTCCATGAAGCTCCGCCAACGGCTTCCCATAATCCACCATCAGCATCGAGCATTTCAACGATATCTATGCCCGGATGAGCGGGATCATCCGGAAGGAAATGCGTTCCTGTATACTGGTGATCAGATACCTTTGCGACGCCGGCTCCAATAACCAGACCAGGTCCCGCCCGAAACGCGACCGCACCGGTCAGTGAACCAATGCCGGTACCCGATCTCTTTATGGTACTGGTGCTGTCAACAACTTCCTCATTCCATGCGATCGACGAAGTGGAGGCTGTCATATTGAAACTGTTAACATTGGCAAGAGAAGCGGGGTTCAGTAATACTGCTGTGGCTCCCTCTGATCCGAATACTCTGATACCGACAAGGGCAGCTGACCTTATGCTGACAACATTAACAGTGTTCCCATAATTCAACGCGTCATGAAATCCGTACCCGAAGCATACAGCGGGAACAATAAACAGAATCAGAACAAGAACACACAATGATGAAGCAATTCGGGAGTTGTGCAGAGGCGAAATCCTTGTGAATGAGAAATGGGGCATATCTGATCCTTTCTTGTATGCTGTGATTGTTCCTGCAATGATACAATCAGTGATTAGTAAAAACAACATTGCATTCAACAAGGAGAGTATCCGACAATGTACAGGCACCTGAATGATAAGCATATTATCCGAAATAGATGAAAGGAGCCCCGAGTGGAGAAGACACTTGTTATTCTAAAGCCGAATGCAGTACAGAGAGAACTGATCGGTCAGCTGATATCAAAATTCGAACGAAGGGGGATGAAGATAACAGCTATGAAGCTGATCAGAATTCCCCTCAAAACAGCAGAACAGCACTACGAAGAGCACAGGGGGAAGGAGTTCTATGAAGACCTCCTTTCCTTTATTACAAGCGGACCATCAGTTATCATGATCCTTGAATCAATGGATGCTGTTGATATTGTCAGATCCATGGTCGGCGCGACTAATCCTGCGGAAGCCGTACCTGGTTCGATAAGGGGTGATTACGCAACCAGTCCTGGCCATAATATGATCCATGCGTCCGATTCCAGTGAAGCAGCAGAAAGAGAAATAGAGCTTCTCTTCAAACCGGAAGAGATACAGGAGTACCGGCTGGCAGTAAGACCCTGGCTGTAACTACAGATTCCAGTTAAGCCCGAAGGAAAGAAGCGATTGCGACACTTTGATATCGATCGGATCCCAGGAAGAGAAAGCGTACGATTCTCTGGTTACGGAAGACCATGCAAATGCCCCGTTCAGAGTTATTCTTCCGAGGGCAATTCCTGTTCCTAAAGAGATGCCTATCCCCTGGCTTTCTATTTCCTCATTCCTGTCGCTGAAGGACAGTGCACCTCTGAAAATAAGGGAGTTGGAAGGAGAAAACTGCCCGATTAGCCTGCCTTCCAGATTATTGGTCTCACCCGGATCAACGATCTCAGCCTCTACTCCAAAAGCTCCCTGCTTCGAATCTCCGGTATAGAGCAGGGCGCCAGCGGCAATTCGCGCATCGTAATGATCGGTGGCGGATGCCCATGAGATACCGATACTTGCCATACTGAGAGGAATAATGATGCCTGCGTGCCAGCAGAAATCACTTTCATCCCATGCAATCGAAACCGTTGTGTCGTTTTCAGGATTTACCCTGTCCTCAAATGTGGAATCGTAACTGGCGGAGCCGAATCGAAGTCCACCGGACAAACCTACATTGATCCAGCTTTCCGGGTGCCATGAAAAACCAGCTGCAGATTCGTACAGGCCCCCCTGGGCATCAAGTGTATAGTTTTCGATAATTTCACCTGTAATCGGATCCCGGTCATAATAACTGCCCTGGAATGAGAAATCCGATATTCTTGCTACTCCGGCTCCCAGCGCAAGCTTGCTGCCAACCTGAAATTTCATGGCAGCGGAAAGGTTAGCAAGTGCAATCCAGTTGTAATCATGAAGTCCGGTTGTGTCTTCGAAGGATTCGAAAAGCACAGCAGGACCGATTGAGATTGTAAAAGATGTTCCTGGAATCCTGTAAATGTCTGCAGGATTGGTCAGAACGGAGAGGGCATCTCCGAACCCAATGGCTCTGGCTCCGCCAAGTGCAAGTGTAACGGGATTGTATCCGGGAATGGAAGTTCCATTACCATTTGCATCAGCGTAACCGAAAGCAGAGGCAATACCCGTGATAACAAAGAGAAATGCCAAAACAGAAAACAACACAATCTTCATAATAATCCCCCGTTCATTCTATGTTAGGCGTCAGCATGCAGCGGAAACCGCCGGCAGCAGGGCTGCCGACGGCTGCATCTATTTATCAGGAGAAATTCTCCTTAACGTATTCGTACCCTTTTCTTATGGCTTTTTCGTTCAGCTTCATGACCTTATCGGATTTCCCTTTGAACAGGGATGACATGAGATTCTCTATCTCACCGGGATCAAACATTCCGGTAACAGCTGCGAACGCACCTACATTGACCATACTCTGAACCCTCGTGTCACCGAGTTCATCGGCAATACCCGTAATCGGTATTGGATACACATCAACGTCTGTACGTGCGGGTTCTATGTCAATCAGTGTACTATTGTAAACAAGTGCTCCGCCTGGAACGAGTATCTTCTCGAATTTTTCGAGACTCGGCTGGTTCATTGCGATAACCATGTTGGGTTCGGTGCATTCGGATGCGCCAACGGTGTCTGCCTGTATCTTGACCGAGCAGTTAGCGGTACCGCCGCGCATTTCAGGGCCGTAGGAAGGAAGCCAGCTCACGTTGTAACCGTATTCCATTCCAACGTTAGCCAGAGCAATACCGGTGGACATGATACCCTGCCCCCCAAAACCGGCTATCCTCACTGCAACCCTATCGAAGGCAGCATCAGGATTCTTTTCGAGATTCGAATCACTGAGGGCCGTATACTCAAGGATTCTCTTGACTTCCTCCGGGTCCATAACCGGAACAGGGCGTTCTATTGCAGGCGTATCTTCCGAAATATCCCTGAACGTATCAAGAGGGAACCTGGGTATCATGTTCTCTTCAATCCACTTCTGGGCTGGAACAGAATCCATCTTCCACCCGCTGGGACACATGCTCAGAACCTCGACAAAGGAGAATCCCTTCTTGTCCCTTGCGTTCTGTATAGCCTTGCGTACAGCTGCCCTTGTCTTTCTGATATTGGGCATATCATGAAGAGATGTTCTTACAACATATACCGGAGCCGTCAGCTGATTGATGATTTCGCAAACCTGTATAGGATAACCGTCTGTTTTAACATTTCTCCCGTAAGGCGTTGTAGTGGTTATCTGTCCCTCAAGTGTAGTTGGAGCCATCTGTCCGCCGGTCATACCGTAAATGGCGTTGTTAACAAAGAAAACTACCATATTCTCCCCGCGGTTAGCCGCCTGGAGGATATTATTGCCTCCAATGGCTGCAAGGTCTCCGTCACCCTGGTAACTTATCACGATAGAATCGGGATTAGCTCTGGAAACAGAGGTAGCAACAGCGGGAGCTCTTCCGTGAGGAACCTGCAGGTTTCCGGTATGGAAGTAGTAGTATGCGAATACACTGCAGCCGACGGGACTGATGACTATTGTCCTGTCTACAATATCAAAATCCTCAAGGGCTTCGGCTATGAGCTTATGCAGGATTCCATGACCGCAGCCGGGGCAGTAATGTGTTCTATCCTTCTCGGCTCCGGGCTTATGCTTGTACACATCAATGAAACCCAGTGGTTTTCTAAGTACTGTTTTCTGAGCCATAATCACACCCCATAAAGTTCGGAGACATTTTCAACGATCTCCAGGGCAGACGGAACATTGCCGCCCATTCTATTGTGCAGATCGGAAATCATCTTTCCGCCCAGCGCAAGATTTACATCGTCTACAAGCTGACCATCAGACATTTCAACGGTAAGAATGCCTTTCAATCCTCTGTCTGCAAGTGAGGCTATCTCATCAACAGGGAAGGGGAAAAGAGTAATGGGTCTGAGCATGCCCAGCTTGATTCCTCTTTCCCGGGCGATATCGATGGCAGAACGAAGAACACGGCTTGAACTTCCATAACCAATGGTTACGATTTCAGCATCATCCATCCTGTACTCCTCCACTCGAACTTCATTCTTCTGGATGATAGCATATTTCTTCATCAGTTCTCTGTTCCACCTCTCAAGGTCATCATGATCAAGGTAGATGGAATTGATGAGATGCCGAGAATCGGCAGTTCCATAAACAGCCCATTCACTCTTGTCCGGAAGCTCTGTCACCGGTTGGGGAAGCTCTACAGCCTCCATCATCTGACCGATAACACCATCGGTGAGAACAAAGACAGGGTTTCTATATTTATCCGCCAGTTCAAAAGCCAGCATTGTCAGGTCACACATCTCCTGGGCGGAGTTGGGCGCAAGCACAATAACCTTGTAGTTGCCATGCCCACCGCCCTTGAGAACCTGGTTGTAATCTCCCTGTTCGGGGCCGATGTTGCCAAGGCCGGGGCCGCCGCGCATGATGTCGATTATTACACATGGAAGAGCCGAACCTGCGCAATAAGAAATACCTTCCATTTTAAGGCTGATTCCGGGACCGGAGCTGCCGGTCAAAACCCTCTGACCGCATCCCGATGCTCCGTAAACCATATTGATTGCAGCAACTTCACTTTCAGCTTGAAGGAATGTTCTTCCGAATTTCGGGAAGAGCAGGGAAGCCGCTTCCGCTATCTCGCTGGCAGGGGTAATGGGATAACCGTAGTATGCCTTGCACCCGGCTAAAATCGCGCCGTATACGGCGGCATGGTTCCCTTTCATGAGTTTTCGAGGCATCTAACTCACCTCCTCTGGTACATAATTCCTCAGATATACTGTAACAGCACTGGGCTCGGGACATGTGTAGAAACAATTACCGCATCCAATGCAGCCTTCACCAACGTATTCCGAATAATGAAACCCCTTGGAATTAAGTTTTTCCGAGATCACCAGTACACCCCTCGGGCATGATGCTACACACAATCCACACCCTTTGCAGATATCTGAATCGATCTCGGAAAATGGGTATTTCCTGTTATCGTTCAATGGAAAACCTCCCGGTTCATGTTGCGAATCTTCATACTTAAATACTGTTTTTGATAATGCACGCAAAGATTACCAAAATATATGCAGCAAGTCAACGCAAATCGAATCAAATCGCGTGTTGAAGGCTGAAATCAGGGGTACACTTCCAGAGTATTCCCGTCGGTTGACAATATGAATGTACCGTCCTGATCGGTTCTGTAAACCAGCGCCCCGTAATTCTCAAGCCTCTGTACTACTTCAGTGTGAGGGTGACCGTAAGGATTACCGTAGCCCACTTCAATGGCAGCGTAATCCGGATCTACCGCCTGCAGCCAGGAATATGAGGTTGAGGTAGATGAACCATGGTGACCAACCTTGAGCACATCAGCAGAAATATCATCGATCAATCCCTGGCTCAGGGCGCTGAGTATAACGTTTTCACCACCTGTTGTTTCAAGGTCACCGGTAAAAAGAAAAGATACATTCTCAAAGGTTATCCGCAGAACGATAGACGCGTTGTTCGCGTCACCGCCCAGCGGCTCCACAGGATGAATGCACTCAACTGTAAGGTTCTCATCCCAGTTGAGAAGGTCTCCCCTTCGAGGAGTGATGAAGTCCGAACCGTTATCATCAATCGCCTGGAGGTAAGCCAGGTAAGTTGCTGTTGAATAGGGAAAGCCTGAATCCCACACCGTTGCCACCGGTACATTCTCAAGAACACCGATCAAGCCTCCAATATGATCCGAATGCGGATGTGTCGCGACGATTCCATCAAGGCTGTCTGCTCCGAGGCTGTCAAGCAGCGGCAGAACCTTTTCGATTCCGCAGCTCCAGCTTCCAGCTCTGTCTCCCCCGTCGATTAAATAATAATTGTTATCAGGGGTTCTCAGAAGAATAGCATCACCGGAATAGTAATCGTTATGTGAAGGATCGATAAAGAATACGGTCAATCTGGGGGTCAGGTCCGGTGTGGTAACCGAAACTTCATTGCTCCATGAACTGAGCTGTGATTCGTTAAGCGTTTCCACCGCATAATAGTAGGGTGTCAGCCCCTCAACTTCATTGTCTTCGTAAGCTGTATTTCCGATTTCCTCGGATGTGGAAACGATTTCGGCTGAAGATGGATTACCCTCTATGTCAGGGGTGTTGGAACGGTAAAGATTGTAACGGTAGAAATCACTGTCCGGGCATTCGGTCCATCCAAGGGTGATCTGACCGAAAGGACCATCTCCCGTATAAACACCAGTAAGTATAGAAGGAGAAGGTGGTGCGGCAGCGGGAACAACCACGGAATCCTCGTTGCTCCAGGAATCCAGGTCATCCGAGTTCATGGTGCGGACAGCGTAGTAGTAAGTATTCCCCTCACTGATACCGGTATCGATCCATGCAGTACCTGAAACTGATGAGAAAACTACACTGGTATCCGCAGATCCGGGATTAGATGCGATTCCGGGGGTCCCGGAACGGTAAATAGCATAACTGGAGAAATTGTCATCAGGGCACTGTGTCCAGACAGCCACTGCCTGGTAGTCACCCTTGCTGTCTATTTCAAGTTCAAGCTCACCTGCAAAAACTGAGACTCTGTTAACTGCGTTAGTATGAAGGGAACTCGTCTCTTCAAGGGTAACCGTGAGTATTGATTCGGTGGGGTTGGAAACATCCAGAGGCCCCGATGGCTCGCTGCAGGATAACAAGACAACGATGAAGAGTGTGAGTAGAAAGAATATTGAAAGAATCTGTCTCATCAGAACCTCCATAAATCAGTCAGCGTAGGCGAAATATACTCCCACTTGCAGAGCTTCGCTATCCAAGGTTGCCTTCAGAGGATCTTGTTCCAGCCGGCGGGGGTTTTCCTGTAACCGGACATTTCCAGAGTGATTTCATCGCCGTCCCACACTGTAAACCTTACCGCCCTGCAACCCTGATACTTCAAGTACCGCTCAAGGGTTTCAAGGAATTTGTGAACCGGTAGATTCTCAGCGATCTCAACATCGGTAACGATGGTGACCGTTCCGAGCTTCAGGACCATACTGCCCAGCTTCTCCTCCGAAAGTTCAAGAATCAGTCTGTCCTCTTCACCTTTCACAAGGCGGGGCGCACTTTCTCTGCTTCTTCTGCGCTGTTTTATTCTGAGGTGGAAGACAGCCAGCAAATAGAGAACTACAAAAGTGAGGATGGCCCCCATGACCGGCACACTTCCCTTCAGTACAATCAGAATTGCAAGCAGTATCCCATGCGATAGAAAGACCAGCCCCATGACAATGGACATCTCACCGGTGAACTCCCTGCCGGCTGAAAACCCGGCGACCCTCTTCATCTGGGAAGCCAGCCATGGCTTTCCTCTTGCGGTTGAGATGAGCAGCACACCTGCGAGGATAAGCTCGAGAAGCACGTATCCAGCTCCGCTGTATCCCAGAGCAGCCAGCATCTCACCGGCAAGACCTGCGGATGCCAGCACCGCGCCCTCCAGAATGAGTGCGGGGTGCTTTGTACCCCGGAAAACCAGCAGGAAAAGGAACTCCCCCAGACCGAGGGCCAAAACAGCAAGAGCGGCAGTGTAGCCGCCTAAGAAGATGTCAGCTGCAAGGTATCCAGCGATTACAATAAGGGTCGGGGACATTCTATTCCGCTTGCGCTTCGGGTTTCATGATGAATTTCTCGCCATCGGTATCCAGAATGACACTCTCTCCCTGATGTATGCTGCCATCGATGATGGAGTTGGCCAGTTCATTCTGGACGTACTTCTGTATAACCCTCTTCAATGGTCTTGCGCCGAATGCAGGTTCGTATCCAAGTTTTGTCAGAAGATCCAGGGCTGATTCGGACGGTATAAGGGTTATGTTCTGTTCCTTCAGTATCCTGTTCAACCTCTTAAGCTGGATCTCGACGATCTCTCTTAACTCCTCCCGTCCAAGCGGACGGAAAACGATGATATCGTCTATTCTGTTGAGAAACTCCGGCCTGAAATGTGTGCTCAGTTCCCTCTTTGCCCTCTCCGTAAGCTCCTCCTGGGTCAGCTTGCCGGCGCCTTCAGCTATCCAGTCACTGCCGAGGTTGCTGGTCATGATGATCACCGAATTCCTGAAATCAACGGTTCTGCCCTGACCATCCGTAAGGCGGCCCTCATCAAGTATCTGCAGGAACACGTTGAATACCTGCTGATGAGCCTTCTCGATCTCATCGAACAGAATGACCGAATAGGGTCTTCTCCTGACAGCTTCTGTCAGGTACCCTCCCTCGTCGTATCCAACGTACCCCGGAGGAGCGCCTATAAGCCTTGAAACGGAATGCTTCTCCATGAATTCACTCATGTCTATCCTGATAAGGGCATTCTCATCATCGAAGAGGAAATCGGCGAGGGATCTTGCAAGCTCTGTCTTACCCACTCCTGTGGGTCCCATGAATATGAAACTGCCCAGGGGTCTGTTGGGGTCCTGTACGCTTGCGCGCGATCTTCTGACAGCCTCGGAAACCGCAGAGACCGCTTCATCCTGACCAATAACTCTTCTGTGAAGCTCATCTTCAAGTGTGAGAAGCCGTTCCTTCTCACTCTCCATCAGCCTTGATACAGGAATACCTGTCCATTTGGAGACCACTTCGGCTATGTCGTCTGCAGTTATCTCCTCGGAGAGAAGCGAACCCTCCTTCTGAAGGTCGTTCAACCTGTCTTTCAGGGTAGCGGATTCTTCCTCCAGTTCACGGATGGTGCCGTAAGTTAGTTCCGCCACTTTTTCGAAATCACCCTGGCGCTCAGCTATCTTGGCCTGTCCCCGGAAATCTTCAATAGTCCTGGCATTATCACGGATCTTATCGATAAGATCCTTCTCATTCTTCCAGCGAAATTCAAGGGCTGTTCTATCCTCTTGCAGGTCTGCCAGATCCTTCTCGATCACATCCAGCTCAGCCTTGCACTCAGCTTCATTTTCTCTGCGCAATCCTTCCCGTTCGATCTCCAGCCTCATTATCCTGCGCCTGATCTCATCTATCGATTCGGGCATGCTGTCTATCTCAATACGAAGCCTGCTTGAAGCTTCATCCACAAGATCTATCGCCTTATCGGGCAGGAACCTGTCGGTGATGTACCGGTTGGAAAGTGTTGCAGCGGCAATGAGTGCCGCGTCCTGGATAATAATTCCATGGTGACTTTCGTACCTGTCACGGAGCCCCCTTAGAATACTTATCGTATCCTCCACAGAGGGAGCTCTTACAATAACGGGCTGGAAGCGTCTTTCCAGCGCAGCGTCCTTCTCAATGTGTTTCCTGTATTCATCCAGTGTAGTGGCACCTATGCAGTGCAGTTCTCCACGGGCAAGTGCAGGTTTAAGCATATTTGCCGCATCAACCGCGCCTTCAGCGGCACCAGCGCCAACAAGCGTATGCATCTCATCTATGAAAAGTATGATTCTTCCTTCAGCATCAGCTATCTCTTTGAGGACAGTCTTCAGTCTCTCCTCGAATTCTCCTCTGAATTTCGCTCCTGCGACCAGAGCGCCCATATCCAGAGCAAGTACGCTTTTATTCCTGAGCGTTTCAGGGATATCACCTTCAGTTATCCTAATAGCGAGTCCCTCGACAATCGCTGTCTTACCTACTCCGGGCTCGCCTATGAGAACGGGATTGTTCTTTCTTCTTCGCCCGAGGACCTGCATGATCCTTCTTATCTCATCATCCCTGCCTATTACAGGATCAAGCTTCTCCTGCCGCGCCATTGCTGTAAGATCCCTGGTGTATTTCTCCAGAGCTTTGTAATTATCTTCTGCTGATTCAGAATTAATCCTGGAAGAACCTCTTACGGAGGCCACAGCTTCCAGGAAATCTCTCTCAGTAACCCCCATCGAACTGAAGATATCCGCGACCCTGCCGCCCGAACCAAGAAGAGCCAGAAAAAGGTGCTCCCTCGCTACATATTCATCCTTCATCTGAGCGGCGGCTTTTTCCGCTGCATCCAGTACCCTTGTCAAGTTCGAGGACATCCTCGGCTCGGATCCTCCCCGGGTTCTGGGTAGTGAACTCAGCACTCCCGTTATCTCGTCTCTGACCGTCTGGCGGTTAAGCTCAAGGCTGTCCAGTACTCCGCCGATTACACTATCATTATCATCAAGCAGCACTGCTGCGAGATGAATGGGAGCTATCTCCGGATTACCGGCTTCAATAGCCATTCTGCCAGCCTCCTGGACAGCTTCCCTTGATTTAATCGTAAATTTCTCAAAGTTCATTAATTACCTCCTGTCCGTACAATAGAAGCATATACCTTGCCATGCAACCTTTCAGCAGGGGGCCTGGCCTAACATATAAATTTATCGGGGTCGTTTATCGGGGTCGTATCTTGAATTTTGGCATTTGATTTGCTAAGACATT
>QNDS01000014.1 GCA_003644925.1 Candidatus Fermentibacterota bacterium | reverse complement strand
TGGCCTCTGACCTGAAAGCGATTTTCATCCCGTGAACAGTTTCACTCTTTCAGTAATATTTGAAAGCAGAGAACTGCCCGGGGGCATCAAGAATATTCTAAAGACTGATGCTGATCTCCTCATACCTCCAAGATGGGCAGATGAGATTCAGGTTTCCCGATCGGATAACCCCATTCCTGACGCTCTCCTGCTAGTAATCAACGGGCCTCTTTCTCCCGAACTCCGAAACATTTACTACAACTGCTTCCGGTATGCTGTCCCGATCGCAGGGATTTGCTTCATGAATGAACCGGGGGATGACAATACAATTCAGGACCTCCTGAATAATAATCTCTGCTGGACATTCTCATCCGCCAACGAAGGCAGAGAACTGCTGCGGAACGAGGTTCAGAGTTGGCTCAGAAGTTTGAACCGGGAATTCTATCCCTACCCGCAGGGTACTGATCTGCTTCAATCCTATGGCGATATTGATGTGCTTTCCGTTGATCTGGATTCACTTGAAAAAGCCAGGGAAGTTATTACAAGGCGTGGATTTGTCTGCCTCAGCGGTTCCCTGGGCGCTGGAAAGACCACCATAGCGAGAAAACTGCTTGTGGAAGCCTTTCAGGATAACCTGAACCCCATCGAGATGATTACGCGAGATCTGGACTTCAGGGAAGTTGTCCAGCTTCTCACGGGTTCAGAAGATTGTGCTGTTTTCCTTGATCTTGATACACTCAGGAGATTGGTGGATATCTATCCAGTCCGTCTCTGGTCATCTGTTATCTCACTCATGACAAGAGCTACAGAATCAAGACACAGGCTCATACTGGCAACATCTTCACCCGAGATAGCCAAAATTTTCGATTCATATACCGATGCACATGTCAGGCTTCCCGAACCATCAACCGATCGTAAATGGAGGCTGGATCAGGGCAAAGAGGCTCTGAAATGGTTCCGAAAGCTTCCTGCACTCGAGAAGGCCGAACTGCTGCTGCTGGCTGCTTTCGATCCCGTTGTTGCCGAAGCTGTATTCAAACGGGTACTCTTTCGGTTACTCGATAGACTCATTGTTCAGGAGAGTAAAACATTTCCCTCAAATGAAGATCTGGAAGAGCTATACAGCACATCACTTGCCGCTGGAGGTGCTGATCCATTCAGAAGGATTTACGGAAGCGGTGAGGTGTATATCACCATCAGCGATTCTGTCAGGATGTGGGCCATCGACAGAGGTATCCGGGAGCTCCTTGAAAAGGATGCTCCTGTCATCAGGGCCTTTACGGATACACTTATCGGGAGCGAGGAAGCAGGTGTCAGGCGGGCAGGATACTTCCTCGCCGCCTTCTACAGGAGTCTCTCCGATGAAGTAAAGGCAAAGCTTCTTCTGCACATCGCATCAGAGAGATCCGGTACTGTTCTTACTGACGTTCTTAACATGCTGCTGAGCTCCGCGGATCATTCGGATGAATCGATAATAAGCATGTACAGGATCATGATGTCGGAGGGTAGCACTGAAGTAAGAATGGAGGTTGCCGGAACTCTCGGACGACAGTGGATACTTGAGTTGCCAGTATTCAAAGATCTTGTCAATGCTGCGGTGACTGATCCTGATCCTGGCGTGCGGGGACAGTTCATTAAGGATCTGACCATGTGGGGAATGTCTGAGAAATGCGGAAAAATATACAGAGATTTTCTGGAGGACGATTCGTTCGAAGTCCGCCAGGGTCTGATGCTGTACATAGGCAGTAAATTTCCCGCCCTTGAGCCAAGGGAATTCGATGTACTGAACGAGGTTCTGGAAGAGGGCAACCCCGGATTGATGACTACCCTGATTATGGGGCTTCTGGATAGAAAGCTTGAAGAGTTCAATCAGGAATTCAACGATCTGCTCTGGGTGCTGATGGACAGATTACCTCCCGGAGGCAAGGGAAGACTGGCATGGAGAATAGGAGCAAGGCTCAGGTTCTTCAGTGATGAGGTCAGAAAATCAATCATAACCGACCTTGCCGAGGAGGACATTCTTCAGGTCTCGCGCTGCATGCTGATGAATTACTCTTCCCTTGATCATGAGGAGAAGGAGAACCTCTGGGAGCTGATCCATGAGCGAATCGCTTTGAGCAGGGCATTTGCCAGTATGGTACTGGGATACTACACGATCATGGATACTGGCATACGAAGGAATTTTCTGATTGAGGTTCTGACAGCGGATCACTACGAGGGAAGGGAGGCTCTCAGCCAGCTTATCTGCCTTGGCAGGACAGATCTGAGAGAAGCATCTCTTGAACTGATTGAAAGTATTATCAGAACCGGAGAATTCAAGGAGAGAGCGGCCCTGCCATTTTTCGTGCTCTGGAATGAGAGTGACCTCGGTGATCCGGTTTCCGGTTTCGTAAATGATTTTTTGCTGGATTCCTCTTCATACGTCCGGAAATCGCTGGTGAACGCTATCCGGAGCCTTGGAATTAGAACTGACGCAGTTCTTGCTGTGCTCAGGCAACTGGCAAATGATGAGAAACGGGCTGTAAGGGCTGCTGCCGCAGTGACGCTTGGAGAGTTTGAAAGTGATAAATCGGAGGACCTTGATCCTGTTCTTCAGGAACTGCTTAAGGATGAAGATCCCTATGTTCGACTTGGTGCTCTTTCCGGCCTGCTGAACAATGTTTCCATATCGGATGTAAAACTGCTCCCTGAGATAATGAACTCTTTTGATGATCCTGCATCAGATGTACGGCTGGAGATCATTTCCGGTCTCCGAAGCCACCCTGAGCTGTACTCAATATCAGATGTAGATGTTAAACTTGCGGACATGTTCACCGATCCTGACAGGAATGTCCGAATGGAAGTTATCAGGCTTGTTACCGAAACTCCTGAGCTGCTCGCCTCGGAAATCATCAGGAACAGGATGCCTGATATTCTTCTTAACAGGTTCTCCGCAGGACATGCCATATCGGAAGAGCTGAATATGGCGAGGAAGATACAGCTTGACCTGCTCCCGGACAGTCCTCCCAATCTTGAGAGTTACGATATTGAGATATTTTACAGGCCTGCAAGTGAAGTGGGGGGTGATTACTACGATTTTTTCCATCTTCCAGATCACAATCTTGGACTGGCAGTGGCCGATGTTGCCGGCAAAGGTATACCGGCGGCGCTTACAATGGCAGGGCTTAAGGGCAACCTGGTAGCCTATGTACAGAGTATTTATTCCATCAACGATATCATTCAGAAAGTTAATGAATCCTCCGTTCTTGGTGAGGGGGATCCTATAATGACAGGCCTGTTTTACGGTGTGCTGGACCTTGATTCGGGCAAGCTTACTTATGTGAATGCAGGGCATAATCCCCCACTTCTTGTGAAGAGGGAGGGAGAATCCCAGTGGCTTGAGAAGGGCGGGCTGATAATGGGTCTTTCGGCGCAGGCAGAGTACGAACACGGAACCGTGGAACTGGAATCCGGTGATGTGCTTATCCTGTATACGGATGGTTTGACAGAGGCCATGGATTCAGCGAATTTTGAATTCGGTACAGAGAGGCTCTGCGATGTTGTTCTGGAAAACCGTGACCTTTCCGCACATCAGATCTCAGGCGGGATACTGGATGCTGTTAACTCCTATTCAAAGGGTTTGCCGCAGGGGGATGATCAGACCCTTGTGGTTTTGAAATACAGATGACGCTCGTTAAGACACTGTTTCTGATATCCGATTTCGGAACATCCGATACCTATGTCGCTCAGATGAAAGCAGTGATACTCTCGCGATGTTCCTGCTCTGTTGCGATCGTTGATCTAACGCATGATGTGAAAGCCGGTTCAATCAGGGAAGGCGCTTTCCACCTCTCCGTTTCCCGTAACTGTATTCCGGCGGGTTCTGTAGTGCTTGCGGTTATCGATCCCGGTGTGGGAACCGCCCGCAGAGGAGTGGTCTGCGAAATAGACGGTGCATTTTACATCGGACCGGATAATGGTCTTTTCGGGCTTCTGCCGATAACAAGAGCCTGGCAGCTTCCGGATCCTCAGGCAGGATCCAGCAGAACCTTCCACGGAAGGGATGTATTCGCCCCGGCCTGCGCCAGACTGATAAGTGATCCGGGGTGGGTGGAATTTCTGGAACCGGTTTGCAGGGAGAACCTTATTCTAACGGAAATGGAGATACCGGTACTTGTGGATGACGGACTCCAGGTTACAATTGCCCATATAGATAATTTTGGTAATATCATTCTCTGGCTTCCCGCATCCAGCGAATTTCATCCCTCCTTTCTGCAGTTACCCGGCGGCAGGATAGAACCTGTTACAGAGGTTGAAACTTACAGTGAACATCCCGGTATACTTTTCCTCCAGGGCAGCCAGAATCTAATGGAAATTGCTGTAAGCTGCGGAAGTGCATCCGATCATCTCGGAGTGAGCACTGGCGATATGATCACCCTTATAAGGGAACGTGACAGATGAAGTATGTAAGTATGCTGCTGCATATCTATCAACCTCCGACTCAGGATATCTCTCTGGTTGAGAAGATCGACACTGAATGTTACACGCCTCTCGCCGGATTACTGGCAGGATCTGGAGCCAGGGTCGCTCTGAACATAAACTATTCCCTGACAGAACAGCTGAAAAGCCTTGGATCGGAATCACTTGACCATCTGGCGAATGCTGCGAATCTGGAATTCACTGACTCGGGGGCTTACCATCCCATATTTCCTCTGATAAGCGAGGATGATGTAAGAAGGCAGCTTTCAATCAACAATGACGGCAATCGCCTGGTATTTGGAAAAAGATACAATCCTACCGGTGTATTCCCCCCCGAGATGGCTTACTCTCCACAGCTTCCATCGATATTCGGCAGCATGGGCTATACCTGGACGGTAACGGATGATATTCCATTTGCCTGGACAGGCAGGAACGTGCCCTTTAACACCATTCCCGAAGTGGACGGCGTGTCTGTACTGCTTAGAAGTAATTTCTGGAGCAACAGGATCTCTTTTCACGGAGTGGACGGCTCTGGAATGGCCAGGGAGATTATTGCCGGAATGAACAGCTGGACAGGAGAAGAAGACGCTTACATTCTCATTGCGATGGATGGAGAAACCTACGGTCATCACAGACCGGGAACTATCGAGACATTCCTAGCACCTTTCCTTGATGCCTTTTCGAACAGGCAGGATGCCGTGATGGTAACTCCCGGAGATCTGCTTGAGATTTTTCCATCTGTCCGGTCCGAAGTTCCATCAGGAAGCTGGTCCACAACTCCGGGTGATCTTGATGCAGGCAAGCCGTGGCCTTTGTGGGATGATCCCGATAATTGTATCCATATTCGTATGAGACAGCTGCTTCGTGATGTCAGTGCCGTTGCCCGAGTGTGCAGTTCGGACAAAGTTGCCTCTCTGGCCAATAAAATGTTATACTCGTGTCCGTTTTGGTGGGCTTCTCAAGGCCGGTATAATGCTGTGCAGGTCCGCCGCGGTTTACTTATAATTCTGGAGACAGCTCAGGCGATCTACGCTGAAACCGGAGATCGCTCCATGATGGACAGGATCATGAAATATGCCTGCAGTATCCCGGTAATAACCGGAGAGGATGCATCTAATGCCTAAGAAAGAAAGAACCTTTGCAGCCAAGCTGGCACATGAAGCCAGGACACTTCACAGGGATGACTGCCCTGTATGCGGCAAGGAGAGGGTACCTGTAATCCTTTATGCCGCCAGATACAATGACAAAGGAGACTGGCGCCCGCAGAGACGCAGGGTCAGGCTTTGTGACTGCAACAGAAAAGAAATTTACGGGTAAACAGATCCCGATCGAGATTGAGGGGGTTCTTTTCCTTGCTGCCGGTTACGGCAGAAGGGATGAACCCCTTACTCTTATTCGTCCTAAGGCCCTGCTGCCGTTCGGTGGCACATCGGTTCTGAGAAGGCTGGCCGAGCAGGTCAGTTCCGTATGTCCGGGAAGAATCAGAATAAATGCTTCAAGGTGTCCTGAAGCACTGATGAATGAGATTTCATCGGTCTGGCCGGAAGAGAAGTGTGAACTATATTTTGAGGAGAGACCGCTGGGTGCCTCAGCAACCTTTGCACGCCATTCGGATATTATGGCCTCGGGAACCTGGATGGTCGTAAACACGGATATGATTATCGAGGAATTCGATGCACTCGGGATGGTTGATCACCACAGGAAAACCGGATCGACCTGGACGGTCCTCACAGGTGACTTTCCGACCGATGGCACTTATTCTCCATTATTGATTGATGAAGAGATGAAATTCGGGTGTGGCGGAGTTCAGAAAACGCATTATTGGGGGGTTAGCCTGATGGAACCATCAATCTCAGCTGCAGCAGCGAGGATCCAGGCTTCTGTCGGCATATTCTCAGAACTTGCTTCCGCCGCAGTAGCGGACGGCGGCAGGCTCACTGCCTTCAGGGGGGATGGAAGGTGGCTGGATATGGGCAGAATTGCAGTTCTTAGAAGGAATATTCTATCCGGTGGTTCTTTCATTCACCCCACAGCGTGTATTTCCAGTGATGTATCACTCAATGGCGTATGGAACATCGGCAGGGGCTGTATTATCGGAAGCGGTGCCTCCCTTCAGGACAGTGTCATGCTTGATGGTTCATCACTCGAAAGCGGTACTCTTCAGAACTCCATACTGCCATGGTTCTGCAGCAGCAGGGACGGTGAATCAGTATGAGAACCATGTCACCGGAGCTTACCGCGTGGCTTCGAAGCAGAACTGATAACAGCGTAACTGCAACCAGGCTTCAGGGTGATGTGTCGGGAAGGCGTTTCTGGCGTGTATCCTCAGGCGGGGAAACTCTTATTCTGATGGATAGCGGTAAAATTCCAATATGGCCATGGCTGGACATTCATGAGCTCCTCTCCGATCATGGATTCAATGTTTCCTCGATCCTGGAATGCGACACTAAAAAGGGATGGGTTCTTCAGGAGGATCTGGGTACCTGCAGGCTGCTTGATGTGGATGATAACCTGTATTTTAAGTATCTCGATGAAGCAGTTGACATGATTATTGCAATGCAGAAGAAACTCGACTTCAGAGCCTGTTCCGATTCAATCGCCGGGCGAAGGAGCTTTACTCCGGCATTCTTTATGGCAGAGCTTGAGAATACCCTTGAAACGCTGTTTTTCAGGCTTCTTGAAGCTCCAATGGAAGAACTTCTCGTGCTTCAGAGTGAGATGCGGAAGCTCTGCGGGTTGATATCGGATTCATCAGTTTTCGTTCATCGGGATTTTCACAGTGCGAATCTTATGATCCATAATGATCGTATAACCATAATTGACTGGCAGGACGCCCGATTCGGTCCACCCGCATACGATGTGGTCAGCCTTGTAAGAGACAGTTACCGGGATCCGGGATTATCATGGGAAGACAGAGCCAAGAAGTTCATTATGGCGAAGGGTGACATGAATATGTTCCAGATCGCCCGGACAGCCTGTCAACGGAGTCTGAAGGCTATTGGTACTTTCGCTATGCAGTACAGAAAAACGGGTGATTCCAAGTTCCTGGGCTACCTGCCAAGAACTTTCAGGTACCTTGCGGACTATTCCAGAATCTGCCCGCAGCTTGATAAGCTTGTTGAGAAAACATACAACATCCTGGATGAGTACTCCGGTGAGATAGACCTGAAGGATTTCAGGTATTCCAACATTCCAGGAGTACGGGAGAAGTGATTTGAATAAGGAAAGAAAGCGCATTTTGACCGGAGATAGACCTACGGGGCCTCTTCATCTTGGACATTTTGCAGGATCGCTGCAGAACAGAGTAAAACTCCAGAAAGAGTACGAGACATTCATAATTGTGGCCGATGTACAGACGCTCTCCACTAATTTTGATCACCCTGAACACCTTCCCGCGGATGTGAGACAGGTTACGCTCGATAATCTTTCTGTGGGCCTTGATCCGAATATTGTGAACATATTCATTCAGAGCATGGTACCTCAGATAGCTGAGCTTACAGTGTTTTTCTCGATGTTCATCACAGTGAACCGCCTGCGGCACAACCCAACCATAAAAACTGAAGCCGGGCAGCACGGTTTTGAGGAGAACATGACATACGGATTCCTCGGGTATCCGGTTAGTCAGGCTGCGGATATTCTTTTCTGCCGGGCTGACCTTGTTCCGGTTGGTGAGGATCAGCTTCCAGTAGTGGAGGTTTCCCGTTTCACTGCCAGACGGTTCAATGAGCTTTACGGAACCGTTTTCCCTGAACCAGAGGGGTTGAAGAGTGAGACGGCAAGGCTTGTAGGACTGGACGGCAGGGCCAAAATGTCCAAATCCCTGGGAAACTGTATTTATCTCCGCGACAGTACCGAGGAGGTCAGAAAGAAGCTGATGTCTGCTGTAACTGACCCGGCCAGGATCCATAAGGATGATCCGGGTCATCCTGAAATATGCACGATATTCTCTTACCACCAGGCCTTCAACGGGGAAGAGTCCCCGGACATTGAAGAGCGCTGCAGAAAGGGAACTATAGGGTGTGTTGCATGCAAGAAGCGAATAATCCAGGTGATCGAGGAGATTCTGGACCCTATCCGGGAACGGAGGATCCGGTTTGAAAAACCCGGTCTCATCGAGGAAATTCTGAGGACCGGTACAAAAGCCGCATGTATTGAGGGTAGCAGGACTATGCAGCTTGTCAGGGAAGCGATGCACACCGATTATTTTGACCGAAGGAACTTATGATGAAACTCTATAACAGCCTTACCCGCCTGAAGGAGGAATTTGAACCTCTCTCCCCGCCGTTCGTGGGGGTGTATGTCTGCGGTCCTACGGTGTACGGCCACAGCCATCTCGGTCACGCGAAGAGCTATGTTTCATTCGATGTTCTGATCCGATACCTGCGTCATCAAGGATACAACGTAAGATACATCCAGAATATCACGGATGTAGGGCATCTCACCGATGATGCCGATGCAGGCGAGGATAAGATAGAGAAGCAGGCCCGGCTTGAGAAACTGGAACCCATGCAGATAGCCGAGAAATACACTAAGTCATACTTTGATGACATGGACGCCCTCGGTGTTCTGCGTCCTGATGTCTCTCCAAGGGCATCCGGTCATATCCCCGAACAGATTGAACTGATAAAAGTACTTATAGAGAACGGTCATGCTTACGAAGTGAATGGCTACGTTTACTATTCGGTATCCAGCTTTCCCGGATACGGTAAACTGTCCGGCAGAAAGCTGGATGACCTTATGCCGGGTGCAAGAGTTTCCATCGACAAGGGGAAAAGGGATCCGAAGGATTTTGCCCTCTGGAAAAAAGCGGGCGACGATCACATTCTGAAATGGAATTCCCCATGGGGCTGGGGATACCCCGGCTGGCACCTGGAATGCTCTGCGATGGCAATGAGGTACATAGGCGAGACGCTCGATATCCACGCGGGCGGGCTGGATAACATATTTCCACACCATGAATCTGAAATAGCTCAGAGCGAAGCATCGAACGGAAAGCAGTTTGCCCGCTTCTGGCTTCACAATAACATGGTTACTGTTGATGGGCAGAAGATGGGCAAGAGCCTCGGCAATTTCACTTTTCTGAAAGATATTTTCGAGAAATACCACCCCATGGTTGTCAGGCTCTATATCCTCAGAAGTCATTACCGGAGTCCGCTTGATTTTTCCGATATGGGTCTTGATTCGGCAAAGAGCGGTCTTGGAAGGCTGATCGCCTTCCGGGCGCGGCTGGGTCAGGAGCCTTTGGAAACCGCTCAGGAACCCTCAAAGGAAACAGCCATTCTCATTGAGAGTACAAGGACGGCATTCCTTGAATTCATGAACGATGACCTTAATACTCCCGGTGCGCTTGCTTCGATCTTTGAACTTGTCCGGGCCGGCAATAGCACCCTTGATAGCAATGATACTCCTGAGGACAGGGCAGCTCTTGCCCGTGTTATGGACGAACTTGCAGGTGAGATCCTCGGCCTTGATCTGACCGGTGGAAATTCTTCAACAGAAGACACTGCCGTATTGTGCGGAATACTGGCCCAGACAAGAGGTATCCTGAGAGAAAACAGGATGTTCGAAGCTACAGATCTTATGCGTGATAAACTTGAGGCTATCGGTTATACAGCCAAAGACCTCCCCGGGGGAAAAAGCGAAATAGTAAAAAAATAAACAGGGACGGATAATTGGGACGTTTAATGGGGACGGAGGTAAATAGAATTTCTAATTACCTCCGTCCCCATTTTAATTGAGAGGGGCTGATCAATGGACTTTTCTACTGTGTATATGAACCTCAAGCTCAGGAACCCGATCATCGTCGGGAGCTGCGGACTCACGGGTACCCAGGATAAAGTAAAAGCCTGCGCTGATGCCGGAGCAGGAGCAGTGGTGCTGAAATCCATATTTGAGGAGCAGATCGAGTCGGAACTTGGGAAAATGTCACATGAGGAGAGCTGGTATCCCGAGGCGACGGACTATATCAGCAGCTATGGCATGCAGAATGCCATCTCCAGATATCTCAAGCTTCTCGAGGATTCTACGAAAACAGATATACCTGTAATTCCGAGCATTCACTGCTTCGGGAAAGGAAACTGGATTGAATTTGCAGGAAAGCTGGAGAGCGCCGGCGCCTCAGCAATCGAGCTTAACACCTTCATTCTCCCATCTGACCCCAGAAGGACCGGTCGCGACAATGAGAAGATCATTCTTGATATTGTTTCCGATATCAAATCCCGGATCAGTATTCCAGTGTCGGTCAAGATCGGCTCCTATTTCTCCAGTATTTCAAGTTTTGTGAAAGAGCTGGACGACCGCGATATTGACGGTATCGTACTTTTTAACCGTTTCTTCAGGATTAACTTCGATATTGAGAACCTTAAGATCGTGGACGGCTCATTTTTCTCCTCACCGCAGGAGACGGAACCAGTTCTGCGCTGGGTAAGCCTGCTTAGTCCCTTAACATCATGTGACATCGCTGCATCCACAGGAATTCATGATGGGGAAGCTGTGATTAAACAGCTGCTTGCAGGGGCAAATGCAGTGCAGGTATGCTCCACCCTCTATAAAAACGGGCTTGGGGTATTGTCCGATATTCATGGGTTCATTGCCGACTGGATGCGCCGCCACAACTACAGCAGTATCGATGACTTCCGAGGCAACCTCAGCCAGAAGAGCAGCAGCAACCCGGCAGAGTATCAGAGGGTGCAGTTCATGAAGGCATCAGTAAATTCGAAGTAGTTCCGGGCAGCCACTTGTTTTATTCTGCTTGTTCTATTCTGTTTCATAAATGTTGATATTGATGTTTTTCGCTTTTTTATTATTGACTGCTGGTTCAATCAGCGGATGGGGTGCTGCTGCGCTTCCCGGTTCAGTATCCTGGCCCGCGAAGTTCGGGGCAGGGAGCCTGGTGTTGTTCTTTCTTATATCTGCTGCCGGTTGGTCAGGGCTCCTGATCCCGGGAGTTCTATGGATAATCCTCGGTATTGGAATGCTTCTCTGGGTACGACCGGGGCGCTTAAGTATTCCCAAGGGCGGCCTGTATATAGCAGTATGCGGTATGCTATTGATGCCCCTGGTGCTGCTTCCTCCGGTATCCAGGGATGCTATGATCCATCACCTGTATCAGGCCAGAATGTGGCTTGAGGCCGGAAGGATCGTGAGGCCTGAGTGGTCGGGATTCTTCAGCTATCCCTATCTTACCGAATCCTTTTATGCCCTTGCAGGAGGGACATTTGGATTTAAACTATCAAGGGTTGTAAGCCTTCTGGGATTCCTCGCTTCATGTTCAGTTATCACCGGTTATTTCCTGCGGAAGGGAAGAAGAAGAGCGGCAATTCTATCATTGGCAATACTTCTCAGTATACCGGAATTGTTCAGAAATGCTTCGTGGAGTTACTCTGATTCGTTCCTGATATTCTTTGCCCTGCTTGCCTATGTCGAGATGCTGAGGAAAGATGGCAATCCTGTCCTGGCGGTTCTATGGGCGGGAGGCGCAAGCTGCTGCAAGTACAATGGATTCCTTGTCCTTGTTTCAGTTTGTCTGCTTTTGCCATTGTACTTCAGGAACATGTCAAGAAAAACCTTGATCATATCTGCCTGCGCTGCAATATTTACCACGGCCTGGTGGGCTCTGCCGAACATTCTGCAATGGGGTAACCCCGTTTACCCGCTTTTCAGAGGGCTGTTAGGTCCCGAATATCATATCAGCGCCAGAGCATCAGAATATTTTGCTACTGGAAGCTACAGTACAACCCTGAAAGGTATTACAGATTATCTTCTGCTGCCAATACGTATGTCATTGCACGGTGAATGGAATAATCCCGCGCTTTTCGATGGTGCAAGCGGACCTCTTCTCCTTGCGGGAACCATTATCGCTGTGCCTGTACTTTCAAATAGAAGAAGAAAATTCCTGCTGCCCCTTCTTTACATTGTCCTTACACTTATTTCCAAAGGCGAAGCGATTCGAGTAAGATACCTGCTGCCTGGTTTTGCAATGCTGGCAATACCTGTGTCCGAAGCCATGTATAAGTTGCTTACCGGCGCGAGCAGAACAGTTAAATATGCAACCGGTCTTCTTATTGGAGTATGTCTGGTCTGGTCAGCAGACAGAATTACTGACCTGTATGCGTACGAAATGCCCTGGAGAGAAAGCAGCACATACCTGTCTGAGAAGGCGCCTTATTATGATTTCTTCCTGGAATGTGAACGCTTCATTACACCTGAAGACACTACACTCCTGGTGAATCTGGGTAAACCGTTTTATTACCCTGGCTATGCGATCTTCGATGTGCGAAGTGCTCCACTGGAACTTATGGAAATGCTCTGGGCCGGAATGGAGCCGGTGGAGATAGTAGATTCACTTAAAATAAGGGGTATTTCACACCTCGCTGTGGATATGTTCATTACATCAATCAATGTGTCCCCGGAGCTTTCTGAGGATGAATTAAGGCAGTGGAGGAAATTTGTATCCTTACACCTGAACCCTCTATTTACTCTGGACAATTACATTCTCTTTGAGATACGTACTGATAATTCATGAACTTTCATACTGTTCGGGAATGGGAGTGTTACGAAGATATTCGAGTTTTGGAGATGTATTCGGTTTTATCTTAAAGTACATTGTGAAGTGAGCAGCAACATGTAAAACTGCAAAGGGATACGCAGTTAGTCCTCCAGCAGATCGAGAACCCTTCTGAGCAGGATCTTCTCATCATTGATATTGTCAATATCTAATGGAAGTGTTGACAGGGCATCAATATACGCTCGAATAATAGTTGCTTTCGTTATCCTCTGAGACCTGTGCTGTCGGTCTCTATTCTGAGTTATCGTTCGAACGATTCTTGTTAACAGCTCCTCCTGATCGGGTCTCACGGGGACGGTCAGTCTGACGCTTGGGCTGCAATGATTCTGTATATCAGAAATCTTTGAAATCAGACTTGTTGATTTCTCAGTATCAGTTTTCATATCAACCTCCGGAGGGGAAGATATAGTCTTTGACATCTCGAGTCAAGTGAAGTATGAAATTCCATAGTTATGAATTTAGGGTATTGACGCAGGGATTGAAACGTTGTAAGGTTCTTGTAATGAAGAATAGGCAGGGCTTGTTAAAGGATTAATATGATGGAAAACAAAGTATTCAATGATAATTGTTCTGTTACTATCACCGATCCGGTGAGGAAATATCTAATGCAGGCGAACGGCAACCTGAGGAAAGGAAGATAATGTTCATCTTCGGAAGATCAGGCGGGGGAACTGTTGGTCTTGATATCGGCAGCCATTCGATCAAAGTTGTTCAGTTGACGGGATCCAGCAAATCTCTGACACTATCGAGTTATGCTATACAGGAGTTATCTCCTGGTACGATAGTGGACGGGGAAGTTGTTAACCGTGAACACTTGATCGATACGGTTCATGATGTGGTCCGACAGGCAGGTGTTAAATCAGGCAGCAAGAATATCAACAGTGCGGTTTCAGGAAGAAGCGTCATCGTTCGAAGGATCCCTATGGAGAAGATGTCGGAGCAGGATGCCCGGCAAGCTATTCAATGGGAAGCCGAGACGCATATTCCCTTCAGGATAGACGAGGTCAGCCTTGATTTCAAGATTATCAATCCTGAAATCTCTCCAGGACAGATGGAAGTCCTTCTGGTTGCAGCCAAGAAGGAAGTGGTCGATCTTCACAGAGGAATTCTGCAGGGAGCAGGCCTCAAACCATCAATTATCGAGCTTGAGCAGTTTTCGCTGCAGAGGGCTTATCAGCACGCGTACAAACCCAGTGGTGATGAGTGTGTAACAATACTCAACATCGGTGCCGAAGTTACAAACATGGTTGTTGTCAGAAATGGCCTCCCAAGCTTCAACCGTGATCTTTCCATCGGTGGTTCAAGGTTCGTTGAAGCCCTTCAGAGAACTCTGGGGCTTGAGTACGAAGTTGCACTGGGAGTATTAAAGGGCAACGTTCCGGATGGTATATCATCGGATGAAGTTCATACAGCTATCGGCAGGGTTATTGAAGAGCTTTCAACAAGCATAAGAAGGTCATTCATTACCTACCAGGCATCAGGTGAGAATGCCAGAATAGATAAGATGTACATAAGCGGAGGATGTTCTCTGATGCCGGGTCTGGCATCAATCCTCAGCGAACAGCATGGTCTTCCAGTGGAACACTTCCAGCCCTTCAGGAATATCACAATTCCTGAAGATGTCATCAACGACAGTGAAGTGGACTCGATGAGTGCCATTCTTGCAGTTTGTGTCGGTCTTGCTCTTCGAGGTTATGAACCCAGCATGGTTGACATCAACATTCTTGAGGAGCCCGAAGGCAAGAAAAGGAAAGCATCGGGAGCTCCAAAAGAAATCAAATCAACAGCACTCCTTACAATTCTGTGCGTTATTCCCTATCTTGCTCTTATCGCAGGAGGGATAATCGCGTACAAGGATTATCAGGATCTGAAGGATCATGAAGTAGAAGTGAACGAAGAGATCGAGGTGATCGACGAACAGATCTCGCAGCTGGGTATTCAGATGGATCAGCAGGCGGAGGCCAGCAGGCTGAGCGCAGCTGTCGACAGGAAGCTTCAGCAGATTCTCGAACTGTCACTGAGACAGAAATACTCAGTTTACGTTGTCGAGTATCTCTGCAGAGCGATCTATCCAGAAGCTATCATTCCGGGCAGCCGGATCGATAAGGGCATATACCTTACCAGTCTTATGCTTCTTCCTACAGAGGTGCATATCACAGGTGTTGCGAAAACATGGGGTGACATAATCGAATTCCAGCGTGATGTTGCAGAAATCATGCCGGATGGAAGAACACCTCTGTTCACTCTTGATGATTATGGGCAAATCTATACACTTGCTTCCGAGGCAACCAGAACTGGAAGCAGAAGATATAATTTCGAAATGATGATTGGAGTAAATCCATTCGCACTGTCATCGCTGGTGGGAGAATTCGCCAGTGATTCCGGTGTTTTGATGGAAGCTGTTGAAGAATCCGAGAATACTGAGGACAGTCCTGATAATGCAGGGGAGGAATCATGAAAATATTTGCAATTTCAGTTTTAAGTCTGCTGGTTATACTGGCAGTCGCAGGATGTAATCCAGTAGGGATGGACGATACCCGGGTTTATGTAACGGGGATCATATATACTGATTCTCTTGAGACTACCGGAGCCGAAGGCATCGGCATAATGACTACATCAACTCAGGAATCGTATGTCACCGTGACAAATGCCAACGGCGTATTCTGGCTTGAGATTCAGTTCTACCCGGAAGCTGGAATCAGCGGCAGCTCGCCAAGCGGGATCGAGGGAAGTGTTACCTTCGGACTTCGTGCCTATGATGATGCTTCGAATGTGTATTACTACGGTGGATCTGAAGAATTCGCATTCACTGTTTTCGGGGGCGATACGCTGAACCTGTATCCAATTAATCTGCAAATGTTCAAAGCATCCAATTCCGGCAGCAGGTAATACAGATGGAATACTTGTTACACATCAAACAATCGGAAGATATGGGGGGTTTGGTATGAATGCCTATCTCAGAGACCCCAGATTCTACATACTGATAGTCGGTATTCTTCTTGTCGCAGCGCTCATATACCTGTATCCCAGGGAATTTTCTTCCGAAGTGAAGATCAGGATAGAGCAGGCAGAACAGAATCTGGAGATGAAACGGGCTGAACTCATTTCACTGCAGTCGGGAACTGCCTCGGATATGGCAATTACCGAACAGGAGATCAATCGCCTGACTCAGCAGCTTGCGGAACTTGATAGGTATCTTCCAAGAAGTTACGATCAGGATGAAATAATGGATATGCTGACCGAGAATGCTGAGAACAGCGGTTTGCAGATCTATTCTCTCACTCCGCTGGCGCCAACTACTCAGGGGGATTTCCTTGTTTACGGATGGCAGATGCAACTGACCGGACGTTTTCATAGACTTGGTGTCTTTCTTGATCAGCTGACTCAGCAGATGATGCTAACGGCAGTTACTGATCTGACTATAGTTCAGAAAAAAGCTTCCGATGGAAGCTACGACAATATGGAGGCTAATTTCACGATTTCAGCCTTCGTGCAGCCATAAGGAGGGAGGAATAAGAGATGAGTATCTTTAAATTAGCTCGTACAGCCCTCCTCGCAGCTGCAGTAACATTACTGTTTTCCGGCTGTGGAGAGAGCACGGACGAAGCAACCGGAACGATAGACGATCCGGGTGTTTCCATAACCGTAGTATCCAGCTCTGATGTTTACGGCTGGATTGAAATGACCCTTTCGCAGGCTCCTCCGAGTATGGCCGAGGCAGGTTTCGATAATACATGGCTTCTTTTTGAAGGAGGTACACTCCTGCGGTTCAGCGGAATGGATGGTAAATGGAGCGCTTACTCCCTCGAGGATCTCAGCAATGTAATTGATTTTGATCTAAGCGGTGAAACTCCTGCATTCATCACCGAAAGCGAATACCTCGTTTTCAACCATAGCAGCTGCGATGCTGTTTCAGAAGCTCTTCCTGAAGGCTTTTCTCCGATGGAGCTTGAGATAAGCAACGATGATATAGCAGTTCTGAGCACTGATGGGGATCTTGCTATCATGGAGGAAGACGGTTTCACGGTATATGCTGCTTCAGAAGAACTGAATCCCTGCGGCGATCTTCATAGGATTGGACCTGACTGGATCTTCAGACTTGAGGGAGGCGGTCTGGCACTTTTCGACCCCTCGGTTGCTCTATGGCAGTTCGAGGATTCTCCGGAAGGAGATATACTCGCTTCATCCGACAATATTCTCTTCATAGGCGTCAATGACACTATCTATGTAAGAACCTTGCCTGGGGAATGGAATTATCACTCCGATGGTCATCTGTTTGATGGAGGTCTTGTTCTTACAGAGAACGGTATCTCAACAGTCATGTCACCGGGGGAGATAATCGCTGAAGCTCCTTCATTTGAACCATCACGATTATTCGCGATGTCAAGTTTCCAGCAGCCTGTATGGGCTATTGACGATCTTGGAATAGCGGTCTACGCCGGTCTGGGTACAGTAGAAACCAACCTTCCTTACTACGAAACCCAGCGTGTATCCTGTTCCATGGCCGGACAGAGCGCAAGTGGAATGCAAGGCTCAGCTGAGTCTGTGAATGATATAATACAGGCTGGAAGCGCTACTTTCAGAATATATGAGTCGGTTTCTATCAGACCCGATCCGTTCACCGAATTTTCAACTGAGGGAAGGGACGCGAGAAGGAACCTTGATATTATATCGGTCGAGGAATTCAGACTGGTTGGAATAACGCTTGATCCTGTCGGTGGAGATCAGGCTATGGTTGAAGATGGTATCGGTGTACCATACGTACTTTACGAAGGAACTATTCTAGCCAACAATTCCCACGTTGCCGAGATTACCAGTAATGAAGTTATTGTAATTCAGGATGTTATTGTTGATTACAGCGCAAGAGGTGGAGGGGAGACGACGATCCCCACCATTTATTCTTTGCGTTTACATGAAGAAGGTGGTTTGTGATGCGTCTCTTAACCGTTTGTAGTCTACTGCTGTTGCTGGCTATACCAGCTGCGGCGTACAGGGTTACCGATATTTCGGTAATACCCAGCGGCGACGTGACTCTGGTCACACTAACCGCTGATGATGCTATCTCCTACGAAAGATTTCTCCTGACCGATCCCATGCGGATCGTACTGGATATTGGCGATGCTGTACACTCACTGCCATCAATGGATTTTTCAGTAAACAGGGGCGCGATTCTTTCCATAAGGACGAGTCAGTACAAAGCTCCGCCTGAGGGGATCGTCAGGATAATTATTGATGTCAATGGTGAACTTCTGAATTACAACGCATCACTGGACGGTAATAAACTTATTCTTGAAATACAGACAGATCCAACTGGTATCCCCTTTGCCGCCTGGTCAGCTACTTCTGAATACGTTCAGCCTGTACTGACCGGAGGAGATGTAGCACCACTGTCATCACCGGATTACACGACTCTTTCCGGACAGTCTGTTGCAACATCAACAAGAGGTATCCGTATAAGTGAGATCAACCGCCAGATAGAAGACGGCTTCCCAGTGGAGTGGTCCGGAACCGGCGGTCGAAGGATAACCATTGATGTTGTTGATGCAAGTGTTAGAACCGTTATGAGGGCTATTTCGGATGTAAGCGGCATGAACATCATGCTTCCGGAAGATTACGACGCATCAGTCACGGCTCGTTTGCAGAATGTTGGCTGGAGGGATGCACTTACAGCAATTCTGAACTCCCAGGGACTGGTTGCCAGCATGGAGGGCAATGTTCTGAGGATACTGCCGCGGGATCAGTTCTATTCGGAAATTAGTCAGATGGCGTTAACCCGTCATGACAGAGAGAACCTTCAGGAACTCCAGACTGAGATCTTCGTGATCAGATATGCTACTGCTCAGAGCCTGAACAACGCTCTGAGTACTGCACTTTCCGATAGAGGTCAGATATCTGTTGATGACCGGACAAACTCTTTGATCATTACGGATATACCTTACAAACTCGAGGAAGTCGGCAGACTGCTGCCGATCCTTGACAGTCCGACTGCTCAGGTAATGATAGAGGCAAAACTGGTTGAGATTGATGCCAGCTACGCCAACGAAATGGGTATTGACTGGTCTCTCGGTAACCTCAGCAGGACCAATGCGCTGGTGCATGGAGGTGCAAGCTCAACAGGTCTTGCCGTTGGAGATCCGAGCGGATCATTCTCATTCGGGACCATTACAAGCATGTTCGATGTTAATGCTGTTCTTACCCTGCTTGAATCACAGAATCATGCACACATACTTTCAGAGCCGAGGATAGCAATCATCGATAACATGACAGGTACTGTCATGTCCGGAAAAGAAATACCGCTGACCCTTCTGGATCCCAGCGGAAACATCTACATACAGATGTACAGTGTTGGTGTTGAATTAACCGTTACACCTCATATAAATGCTGATAACAACGTAACCCTTGAACTATTCCCGGTTGTAAGCGAGCTTTCAGCGGAGGCGACTTCCTCGAATCAGCCTATAATCCTCACGCAGAGCGCCAATACAACCCTTATGATAGACGATGGTGCTACAGCTGTTATTGGTGGAATAATGAGAAGCAAGCAGACAACTGTAAGAAGAGCCATACCGATACTTGGAAGCATTCCTCTCCTCGGTGATCTGCTCTTCTCCTACAATTCTGAGCGGGAAGAAAGTACTGAGCTTGTAATATTCGTTACTCCACATATTATCAGGCCTTACTAAAACAAGGCCAGTGTGATCAGACTGGGGCGGGGAAAGTGGAAAGGCCACATTCTCCGTCCCTCTTCTAATCTATGCAGACCGACTTCCTCACTTCTAAGGGGAGCATTTCTTGATATTGCCGGTAGAGCTCTCATCGATTCAGCAGTAGTCTGGGACCTGTGCGCGGGAACCGGGGCAGTGGGCCTTGAAGCGCTGAGCTGGGGAGCATCACATTGTGTATTCGTTGATAAGAATCATAGATCCACGTCATTCATAAGAAAATTTCTAATGGAGCACGAAGCCCGGGATGAAGCGGCAGTTATTACAAGCAGCGTAAGAGAGTATATTCAAAACACGGATTCCGTACCTGATATCGTATATATTGATCCACCATACAGGTACAGCAGGCTCTACGAATGGATAGACAGTTATGAATGGAATACTGTTATGAGGAATGATGGAACTGTATTCGTAGAATGCGGAGAAGCAGGATTGCTGAAGGCGGACTGGAGAGAGAGGAAATACGGGGACAGCTACTTATGCTGGAAAACAGTTAAGGACGTGCGATGAGAATAATTTATCCCGGAACATTCGACCCTCTGACCCTGGGACACCTGGACATTATCAGAAGAGCATCCAGTATTTTCAGTGAAATTGAAGTTGCAGTTGTGCAGCGGTCTTTGAAAACTCTCTGTTTCCCGGTTGAAGAGAGGGTAGAGCTTCTCAGGGAATCTCTTGAGGAGATGAATCTTTCGGGAATTGAAGTATCTTCATTCGATTCTCTGCTGGTTGAATATATGAGCAGGAAGAATTATCATACTTTCATAAGAGGTTTGCGGGCAAACTCCGATTTTGAGTACGAATTTCAGATGCAGTTGATGAACAGAAGACTGGCACCCGCGATAACGGGGCTTTATCTTATGCCATCGGAAGACAGAATGTATCTGTCTTCCACACTTGTGAAAGAGATCGCGAAGTATCACGGAGATCTTTCAACCATGGTTCCAAAATGCGTGAGGATAGCACTTGAAGAGAAATATGGATATGCTGAAGGAAGCGGATGACTTATGAAATACTCCAGAACTATCATGTCACTATCACCTTCTGCGACACTTCAGTTAAGTGCAAAAGCAAAGGAACTGAAAAAATCGGGAAGAGATATTGTATCCCTGACCGCAGGCCAGCCTGATTTTCCCACCCCTGCTCCTATCGCCCAAGCCGGGATAAAGGCGATAATGGATGGGAAAACCGGTTACACTCCAAGTACCGGTATACCTGAGCTCAAAGAAGCTGTTGCAGAAAGTTATTCGCTAAGAAGGAACATCGAATGGAACTCTTCGAATGTGGTAGTAAGCTGCGGCGCGAAGCACGATCTGGCCAATCTCGTCAGAGCGGCAGTGAATCCGGGGGACAGGGTCCTTCTTCCGAGGCCGTACTGGGTCAGTTATCCCGAAATGGTCAAAGCTTCGGGTGGAATCCCCGTTTTGCCGGAGAAGCGCCTTGATCCCTGCGAAATACTTAAAGCAGCAGACCTCGGTGCTGTTGGTCTTCTGCTTAACTACCCATCCAACCCGTCAGGATACGTTCCATCCTCTGATGAGATGAGCCGCATCGCAGATGCCATTGCCGATACTGACATGTGGGTTATCTCAGATGATATATATGAAGATCTTGTTTATACTGAAGGTGCTGTTCCGCACATTCTTGATTACAGGCCGGAACTGAGCTCCAGAACTGCAGTTGTTTCAGGTGTATCGAAAACCTTTGCCATGACGGGATGGAGGATAGGCTACTCGCTTGCAAACAGAGAATGGTCAAAACTCTCCGGTATTCTGCAGGCACATTCTACGTCAAACCCCTGTTCGATATCCCAGTGGGCAGCTCTCGCGGCTGTTGAAGGAAAGGCTGATAAGGAAAAACGGGAAATGTACCGCTCCTTCAGGGATAGAAGGGATATGATATGTTCGAAACTTTCGGACGTCGAAGGTATACAGTTCGACAGACCGGAGGGAGCATTTTACGTATTTCCCCGGTTGCCTGCTGTGAATGACACGGCAGGATTCTGCAGTGAGCTTCTGGACGAAGAGGGACTGGCAGTAATACCCGGTTCTGCATTTGGAGCTGAAGGATACATAAGACTGTCTTTTGCAGCGTCGGATGATGATATTCGGGAAGGTGTGAACAGATTGAATAGATTTCTGCGCAGGAGGTACACAGTATGATTGTCAACTGTCCTAATTGCGATAGTAAGTATAATATTCCGGAAAATAAAATAGGAAACTCACCAAAGCGCTTTCGATGCAGAAAATGCTCTGAGATATTTATTATCAATCCCCCAAAAGCTAAAGTAGCAGAGACTTCAGACGTATCTATAGCTGAAGACAGTGAAGAGCAGAGGGCGGCCAGGTTTGCAAGGGTCCTGGCAAGTGACATGCTTATTTATAACCGTGAATTGATTGACGAAGCCAGGAAAGAGGGAAATCTTCCCGAAGTGATGAGTGGGGAAATACAGAAATCCTGGGATTTATGGAAGAGTAGATTCCCTGAAGAATGTGAAAGGGATCCTGATATTTTCAGTGATGCTCTGAACCAGTTTCTGGCAGATGGAGAAAGGATATTCAGGAGTCAGGACTACTCCTGATACTTTTATTCTAAATATCTCCCCTTATCCTGCTGCGGACCATTCTAAATACAATATGGCAGAGCATAAGATGAATATCTTCGATCTGCTGCATATCCTCACTTGGAACTATAATCGATACAGTTGCCTCTTTAACAGCATCTCCACCGCTGTAACCAGAAAGCAACACTGAAACTGCACCGATACTGCCTGCTACCCTGAAAGCATTTATTACATTCGGACTCATTCCGCTTCCGGACAGGCCAATGACAACATCTCCTTTTTCAGCAAGATTTGCAAGCTGTTCACCGAAGGTATTCGTGTAATCGGTATCGTTAGCCCAGGCAGTTATCAGCGGCACATTATCGGAGAGACTGAGGGCTTTGAGCCTGGGTTTTCCCGGAGTTACAGTGCCTTTCGCCAGATCGCAGACGAAATGGCTGGAAGTGGCAGACCCTCCCCCATTTCCGAAAATGAAAACCCTCCTGCCATTATTGTAGGCTTCGAATATGATGTTTACCAGCTCTTCTATGTTCTCCAATGGAATCCTGTGAACCAGAGTGCTGATCTGATCAAAATATGTCCGTATTGCCTGCTGCATCTTTTCTCCTATCAGAATACTTTCAGGTATTTATCATCTGCGATGGTGCACTCCGGTACTTTCGTTCGGGGCATTACAAGTGAATTCTTTAAAGCGCAGTCGGATCCTATGACCGCGTCTGATAGTACAACACAGTTCTCCAAAGAGCAACCTTTAGATATTTTTGCACCCTTCTGAATCCAGAATGTACCTTTGAGCTCAATACTATCGTAGGATTGTGTGTTCTCTATCAGCATGCCGTTCATGATATTACCGTCACTCCTATAGGGAGTTAGCCTGTCGGACAGGATATCATGACAGGCTGTCAGGTAGCTTTTGGGCGTACCGATATCTCTCGTGTACCCACCCGGGGTATCCGCAGCAAGGACCCTTCCATTACCGAGAAGCTCCGGGAAAACGTTCATTCCGAAATCCGAGAATTCTCCTCTATGCAGATGTTCAACCGCTGAGCTTCTGCAGATATATAACCCGGAGTTGGCAAGATTGGATTGAGCGACTTCATCGGGGGGTTTCTCACGAAAATGCGAAACCCTGCCGCATGGTTCAGTAAGGACTATACCTTTCGTTGAAGGTTCCCCGGTCGGAGCAAGTGCAATGGTCACCTCTGAATTCAGTCTGTAGTGAAGGTCCATAAGGGGAGCTACTGGCTGCCTTGTAAGATTGTCGCCGTATACAACCAGAAATTCCTCCCCCAGGAATGGAAGGGCTTCCCGTACAGCACCGGCTGTTCCCAGTGGGTCTTTTTCCCTTTGAAAGAGCGTCTTAAGAGGAAGATCAGTTATTTCAAGAAAATCTTCGATCATATCTGCCATCCAGGAACCGTTAACTACAACTGTGTCAACCCCCAGTGAATGCAGGTGAAGCAATGTATCATGGAGAAGTGTGAAACCTGCTATTTTGACAAGAGGTTTTGGAACAGAATCCGTCAGTGGTTTAAGCCTGGTTCCGAAACCTGCGCAAAGCAGCATGGCCTTCATTGTTCTCCATCTTCATCAGGTCTGGCGTACCTTATTAAGCCATTTCCAAGATTGAACAGCCTTGCTGTACTGTAAAGAAAACGCTGCAGGCCGAGACCGAAGTAAACGAATCGGCCCAGACGCTCAATCGGATTTCCCCTGTATATTTCAGGTGGCTGAATCTGCCTTCGTATTGCACCGTAATTACCTGATTGTCTGCCGCATATCCGAAATCCGCCTTTTTCAAGAACTGCATCAAGAGTCCGCGGTTGAAAGAAGTAGAGGTGCGCCGGAACAGAATCAGGTTCGATAGTGCCGGGTCTGACGCCTTTGAGAAGAGCTTCCGTGAACTCCTCCCAGTGATAAAGTTCCCATGGGCATTGAACTACCAGAATACCATCAGGAGAGAGCAATCCGCGGATGCGTCTGAGCAGATCAAAGGGTCTGTGAAGATGTTCAAGCACATCCAGAAGCAGAATTACATCAAATGAATGTTCATCGAGATCAGCTGATTCAAGGTTGCCAGTATGTACATTAAGACCCAGTTCATCGCGTGCGTATTCTGAAGACAGGGGGCTTACTTCAACACCATGCACGTCCCATCCTCTCTGAGCAAGATATTGCAGAAGAAAACCGTATGCACAGCCAACCTCAAGAAGCCGCCGTCCTCCGGCACGTTTGAGGAGGTCTCTGTGACGCCTGCTGAAGATATTCATGAATGTGTCATGGTATTTTTCAAAAGTCTGGAGGTAACCTTTGTACCCTACATCCCCATCTTCATAATAAGCTCTGCTGTACATATCTATAATAGCTTTTTCAGACGGTCTTTCGGACAGGTATACGAGGCCGCATTCAGTGCATCGCACAACCGGCCACGTTTTCTGTACGCTGAGCAGACGCGAAGAACTGGATCCGCAAAGGATGCAGTCGGTCTTTTCTCTCGGAAAGCTGCTCCAGTCCATATTCCCCCGTTCACTTGACAAGTCAATCCGTAATGGACTTGACACGCACTTGACAAATACTGCAAATCAATGCCTGACTATCATGGAATCAAGCTGGCACAGTATTGTAATAGAATGTATATCAATGCCCTGCAACAACAGGGGTTGACAATTGTCAACCCCTTGACAGATTAGGCTTCTACGCACTGATCTGAATTGAGGCAGGAACTATCTAACATCTTTTTGAATTATAATATGAGAGGCTATACATAGCACATGAAAGGCGGCTCTTTTGGCGACAAAGCGAACAGAGGGAAGATCACTTGAACTCTACCTCAGAGAAATCGGAAGTAAGGAAACCCTGTCCTCCGCGGAAGAGGCATCACTTGCAAAACGCATTCGTGCTGGTGAACAGGAAGCTCTGAACGAACTTACAGAGGCGAATCTGAGGTTCGTCGTCAGCATTGCGAAACAGTATGCGAATCAGGGTGTTGCGTTGGAAGACCTTATCAACGAAGGAAATGTAGGACTGATAAGGGCTGCAAAGGGATTCGATGAAAGCAAAGGATGCCGCTTCATAACATATGCGGTATGGTGGATAAGGCAGGCTATCCTTCAAGCCCTCGCGGAGCAGTCAAGAATTGTACGTCTTCCATTGAACCGTGTCGGGGAACTTTACAAAATGGGTCGTGCCGCGAGAGAACTTGGGCATTCCCTCGGAAGGAATCCATCCACGAATGAAATTGCTGATGAGCTGGACGTATCAAGGGGTGATGTTGAAGGAATGATGTCTATACACAGTACGCACCTTTCACTTGACAGCCCTGTTTACGAGGGCAGTGATAAGACTTTCCAGGAGATGATCTCCGATGATGACGATATCCCGCCTGATGAAGCTGTAGTTCAGACAGCCATGAAGAGGAGCGTCGCTGGAATGCTGGACATTCTTGACCAGCGCGAAAGAACCATAATCCAGCTGTTCTTCGGAATAAACACAGACAGAAGGCATACCCTTGCGGAGATAGGAAGAACAATGGGTATAAGTCGGGAGAGGGTACGACAGTTAAAGAACAGGGCGATTTCCAAACTCAACGACAAAACCGACAGCAAGAATCTGCTGCTTTACCTGAAATAGCGGAACGGCTTTTTCCATGCCGATAGGTACAATACACTGGCTGCCGCATAGATCCAGCAAGACAAGCAAGAGGTTTATACTTACCGCAGTCCGTTTAAGGCTGAGTATCCTCATAATAGCACTGTTCTTAACCGGCACCGCCGCCCTCTTCTTTCATATTGGCGGAATAAACCAGAGAGAGCAGTTCTCTGATAACAGGCAGAACGAAACGATCGTTCTCCACGGAGAGCTGTATCAGCTCTCCGAACGCGTCATGAACCTCCGTCTGCAGCTTGAAGAGATCAGCACCAGAGAGAAACAGGTACTTGTTGCAGGTGCCGGGCTGAACCTGGATTTCTCACAGCTTATCCCGCAGACTGATCCGATGAGTGAGCCTCCGGGGGATAATATGTTCCGATACATAGATGATCTGGAAATGGAGCTCATGCTCATGGAGAGGCTGGCAAGTGCAGAGCTGATGGCCTACGATTCCCTTGCAGCCTTTTTAATGGGAAAGGACAGTGAACTTGCAAGAATTCCTTCGATCTGGCCTGTAGACGGTATCTTCGTCAGCGATTTCGGCCCCCGGATAGATCCGTTCACCGGTGCTGTCCGGATCCATAAAGGGATCGATCTTGCCTGCATTTCAGGGACACCTATATATGCTCCCGCTGATGGTGTGATCGTGTTCGTGGGCTGGACTGGTGGATGGGGTCTGAATATCGTTGTCAGGCACTCGGATAGGATTTCAACAAGGTATGCGCATTGTTCTGCGGCCTGCACTGTTGTAGGGCAGGAGGTCAACAGGGGGGATCTGATAGCAAGGGTAGGCTCAACGGGAAGATCGATTGCTCCACATGTTCATTACGAGGTTCTTATTAACGGTGTGCAGGTCGATCCGGAGGACTATATACTCAGGGAGGGGTCGGATTCAGCAGTTTTCTAACCTGAAATTCAAATCGAAATGGCTTCTCTTTCCCCTGACTCTTATTCTTCTTTCCGTTGCCTTTATCATATCAACAGATCTGGATTATCCGCTCAGAGGTGATGAAGAACACTTTGTCGCTACAATAGAGCTTTTCGGAGAAAATTATCATCTCGGAACCGCCCTTGATTACCCGGAGGTGACCGGACCTCTTTTCTATTATATGTACGCTTCATGGGGAAGGCTTATCGGTTTCAGTCCTGCAGTTCTGAGGATTTTCAACCTGCTACTATCTGCTGTTACTATTATTCTGATATACCTCCTTTATGGAAAAGTCCTGCAGGATCTGAAGATCGTTCTTCCCGGCATGCTTCTGCTTCTCCTGAACCCATACTTCCCCGGGCTCAGCATGCATGTGTTTACAGATATTCCATCCCTTTTGTTCATTGTAATGATAGTTTTCGCGATTTACTCCGGAAATTCTATGCTCCTTTTTATTTCCACAGCATGTGCTCTATTGATAAGACAATATTCTGTCTTCGTTGTCATATCTGCAGGAGCATACCTTTTCATAGATTACCGGAAGAACGGCCGATTCCGCAAAAGCACAATTTTCGCTCTTGTCTGCGGCGGGGTCCCGCTGCTGGTGATGATGCTGCTCTGGAGGGGTACGGCACCACCCTCAGGGATTCTCAGGTGGGTTATTGATGATGGTTCAGTATACAGATTCAGGTATGTCTACATCTACATTATCTTTCTAGCAGCTTCGTTATTTCCTCTTCTTGTATACTCATACAGGATTCTGCTTAACAACAGAGTAATTATTCTGTCAGGCTTTCTACTATCGCTGACGTACTTTTTCTTCCCTGTTCAAGCTTCCCTCGTCACAGTGGAGCAGACAGGGCGCACTACGGTGGGGCTGATGCACAGTTTCATTCGCGGAATCCTGAACAGCTATTGCCTTGAACAGTTTGTCCTTTGGATTTTCTGCGCGGCGGGGCTCATTACTCTCTTTAATATCATCTGGACAGACATTAAGAGAATGAAATCCGGAGAATGGGATTTCGGTCATTTCCTGACACTGATCATCATCGTATTTCTGATCATCATGCCATTCTCCTACCAGGTCTGGGAGAAGTATCTTGTTGCTGTGCTTCCATTCATAATCCTTCGTCTGCTTATGATTATCAGTACTTACAGAAAAATATCCTGCCAATCCGGATTAAATTGATATATTCATTACTTGCTCTTTGAAGTACAAAACGGTTCGGAAGAGATATCTTCTTATGTGAAAATGAACAAAGGAGACTATTCATGACAGGTATCAACCTGGTCAGTGCCTGTCTGTGCGGTATCCCGTGCAGGTACGACGGCAGATCAAAGCCTGTTGAGCGGTTCGTTAGAATGCTCCTTTGCGGTGAATGTGTGCCCTTCTGCCCGGAAAGGCTAGGAGGGCTGACCACTCCAAGAGAACCAGCTTCCATATCGGCGGGAGACGGATTTTCCGTTCTTGATGGAACAGCAAGGGTAATCCTCAGCGA